>NZ_JANSHG010000057.1:0-13455 GCF_047461555.1 Synechococcus sp. WC101 | reverse complement strand
CTTGCAGCGGGGGATGTGGCACCTTGCCCACGATTTTGAGCCGGAGAGCTTTGGCGAACAGCTCCACAACCTGGAGGAGTGGCTAAAACTAGCTGACGATCTGCGCCTGCCCATCAACCTGGATCGCCTCCAGGAGCTCTACCTGCTGGGTCTGGAACGGCAGAGAGAACTTCAACTGCATCTGGCTGAAGGGAGCGCGAGCGGCCCAACCCACCTTCGAGAAGAAGGCCAGGAGATCCCTGGCGAAACCTTGCGCCGCCTCTTCCAGCTTGGGCAGCGGCTCCGCGTTAACGTCAACGCCTGGCTGCGTCACCTACAACCCCACCAGTGATCTGAGTGCCGCAGGCTGCGCTTTTGCCCCTCTGCTGCCCAAGGGGAAGAGGGCCTTAGGCTCGAAGGATGGCCGTTGCCCCGCATTTTCCTGAATCTATCGGGATGACAGGATTCGAACCTGCGACCCCTTCGTCCCGAACGAAGTGCGCTACCAAGCTGCGCTACATCCCGAGGAGCAATCCAAATCCAAGGCTTTGTAAGTATAGCATGCCATGCATGGCATCTTCCCGCGGGCGGGAGTCGTTCTGCGCTAAGCTATGGGGATCCACCGTTGCCCTACTGGAGTATGAGTCAGCCCAAGGGTTTCAGCCAATCCAAGCCAGAGAAGAAACCGGCCAAGGCCAACACGGCCAAGCGCAAGGAAGCCGCCAAACGCTACGATGAGCTGAAAGCCAAGGGGATGCCGGAGTTCGCCATTTTTGCCCGGCGCCGCCAAGCTGAGCCCGGCAAACCCAACCCCTGGCTGCCCGTGGGATCCCTGGCGGTCAGTCGCTCCAGCGCCATCCACCAGGCCATCTTCCAAAACGAGGAAGAGCTCAAAAAAGCAGCCGTCCGCCTCTTTCCCCGTCTTAGCAAAGTCAAAGACGAGCTGGAGTTTGGCTTTCGCCTTAAGGACAAAGAGTTTCAAGACGAGCCCATTCAGGTGGCAGTTCGGCCCCAGCCTTCGCCCCTTCAGAGCTGGATAGACAGGGTGCGCAAGTGGCTGGGCCTGGGCAAAAGAACTACCCAAGCCTCCAAGAAAGGCTAAGCCGTGGCAAAGGCTTTGGGTAGCCAGCTCAAAATCAAGGGGTTGACAATCTCTGGGCGCTCGTCGTGGGGGCAATGGCCCGTATCGGGAAGAGGGAAAAATTGGTAGTCGATCCCCTGCACATGGTTTTGAAAGCCGCGACCCCGCTGAATAGGCGTCCAGGGATCCCGTTCCCCCCAAATCACCAGCAGCGGACAGCGCACCTGGGGCAGCAACGCTTCCGGCGTAGGGCCAGGGGGAGCCGTGAGAACAGCGGCAAACACCTGCTGCGCTCCCGGCTCACAGGAAGGGGCGTAGAGGATCTCCACCAGCTCGTCAGTGATGGCGGCAGGGTTGCAGTACACCTGTTTCAGAGTGGCGCGGATCCGCTGCCGCTGCCGCACCCAATCAAACAGAAGGGGCCCCGTGACCGGCGAGGCCACCAGAGCAGTGAAGGTGGCCATGAAAAGGCGGGCCAGCGGGCTGAGCTCGTGGGAGCGGTGGTTGAGACCGCCGGCACAGTTGAGCAGCACGGCTCCAGCAACAAGCTGGGGATAGCGGGCAGCCATGAGCAAGCTGAGCAAGGCGCCGATAGAGTTGCCGATGAACACCGCCGGCTGCCGCACATGCTGCCGCCAAAAATCCGCCAGCAGCTCGGCCCACAGCTCCAGACTGTAGGCAAGGGCCGGCTTGGCCGAGCCGCCAAACCCCAGCAAATCCAAAGCATAGACCCGGTATCCCGCCGCCGCTAGCACAGGGATGTTGTGCCGCCAGTGGCCAATGGAGGCCCCAAAGCCATGCACCAAAATCAGTGGGGAGCCAGATCCCTGGACGACGTAGCGAATGGCGTGACCCCGCCAGCTCCAGGTTTGGGGAGCAAAAGGGGCAATGGGATCGGCTGCCAAACTCGCAGGAGGAGCAGTGAACACAGACAGAAAAAAGATGTGGAGGCGTTGTGGAAGGGTCCCCACCTCCTCATCCTACCGCCACTCTCGAGCGTCTTTCTCTGCCGGCCATTGCCCCCAATCCCTCCCCCTAGAGAGATCTAGCTTCTCGGCAGAACTCTCAGGTGATCACATCCGGCTGCTGCCGACCGGTGCGGGCGCGGATCTGGGCGAAGTGATCCGCCAGTTGGATCAGCTCGGCCAGGGCCACCTGGGGATCCAGGCCGTGCCGGCTGGGATCCGGCTCAAACCGCTCCAAGTACACCCGCAGGGTGGCCCCGTGGGTGCCGGTGCCGGAAAGGCGGTAGACGATGCGGGAGCCGTCCTCAAAGCCGATGCGGATCCCCTGGTTGCGGCTGGTGCTGCCGTCCACGGGATCGGTGTAGCTGAAGTCATCGGCATAGGCTACTGTTTGGGAGCCAAAGCGCTGCCCCACCCAGCTTGCCACGGAGCGCCGCAAGTGCTCCATCAGCTCCTCGGCCACCTCCACCGGTAGCCCCTCGTAGTCGTGGCGGGAGTAGAAGTTGCGCCCGTAGGTGCGCCAGTGGTCTTCCACAATCTGCCGCACCGACTGGCGCCGCACGGCGAGGATGTTGAGCCAAAAGAGGACAGCCCAGAGGCCGTCTTTTTCCCGGATGTGGTGGGAGCCGGTGCCGAAGCTCTCCTCGCCGCAGAGGGTAACTTTGCCGGCATCCAGGAGGTTGCCAAAAAACTTCCAGCCGGTAGGCGTCTCGTAGCAAGGGATCCCCAGCTTGGCCGCCACCCGGTCTGCTGCCTGGCTGGTGGGCATGGAGCGGGCGATCCCCGCCAGCCCCTCCCGGTAGCCGGGCACCCGGTGGGCGTTGGCGGCCAACACCGCCAGGCTGTCGCTGGGGGTCACGTAGAAGCGGCGGCCCAGGATCATGTTGCGATCCCCATCCCCGTCGGAGGCGGCGCCGAAATCCGGCCCATCTTCTCGAAACAGCAGCTCCACCAGGGCGCGGGCATGCACCAGGTTGGGATCCGGGCGGCCGCCGCCAAAGTCCGGCAGCGGCTGGCCGTTGAGGACGCTGCCCTGGGGCGCCCCTAGAGCTCCCTCCAGGATGGCGTGGGCATAGGGGCCGGTGACGGCGTGCATGGCGTCGAAAGCGATGCGAACCCCGGAGGCCAGGTAGTCGCGGATGGCGTCGAAATCAAACAGGCGCTGCATTAGGCCTAGATAGTCGGCCACCGGGTCGATGACGGAAACCGTCAGGGATCCCAGCCGCTGCTCCCCCAGGCGATCCAGGTCCACATCCGGGGCTTGCAGGATGCGGTACTCCCGGATCTGCTGGGTGCGGGCGTAGATGGCCTCGGTCACCTTCTCCGGGGCAGGGCCGCCGTTGCCGATGTTGTACTTGATACCGAAGTCTCCCTGGGGGCCGCCGGGGTTGTGGCTGGCGGAGAGGATGATGCCGCCGTAGGCCCCGTATTTGCGAATTAAGCAGGAAACCGCTGGCGTGGAGAGGATCCCCCCCCGGCCCAGCAGTACTCGCCCGATGCCGTTGGCTGCTGCCATCTTGAGCAGGATCTGGATGGCTTCCCGGTTGTAGTAGCGGCCGTCTCCGCCCACCACCAGGGTTTGGCCGGCGGATCCCTCGAGGACGTCAAAGGTGGATTGGATGAAGTTCTCCAGGTAGTGGGGCTGCTGGAACACCTGCACCGGCTTGCGCAGGCCGGAGGTGCCCGGCTTTTGGTCGGGAAAAGGGATGGTGGCCACGGTGCGCAGGATCATAGGCTGCCCAACTCTGCTCGCCCCTCTACTATCTCATCGTTGGGGCCTCTAGGGAGGATCCCTGGGCAGCTTCAAGCTCAGGGCAGGACTTTGAGCGCCTGGCCAGCGCTGCGGCCATAGCGGCTGGGATCGTACATCTCCTCGACAAGGGCAGGGGCCACCTGGAATTGGCCAGGGATCTCCGGACGGAAGAGATAGACAAACTCATGGCGACCCTGCTTGAGCTCGGTGCTGAAAAAGGCCACGCGGTCATCCCGATTCTCTTGGCGGGTCCAAAACCAGTCCCACCAGTAGTCTGGGGCCAAGCCGGTGAACTCTCGCGGATCCTGGGAGGTGATCTCGGCGCCGCTGGGCAGGGGATCCTCGACCACCACGTAGTGGCTGTCCCGCTCGGCTTCCACCGTCAACCGGGCCAGGAGGATTTCTCCGGCCCTTACTGTGTCGCCAGGGCGCAGCGGCTGCTCTCGGTAGCGGATCTCCCCGTTGGGTTGGAGCTGGGGCTGTAGGCGGAAGTAGCTGCGGCTCACCGCAAAGCCTTGGGCTTGAGAGGGCAGAGGGTTGGGGACGAAGGCTTCTCCCCTCAAGCTGTAGTAAAGGGGGCCGGGGCCGGACTTTTCCAGGCGCAGGCTGCTCAGGTTCCCCACTTCTGCGTCAGCCCAATCCAGCCCATAGCGGGGATCCCCAGCGCCGGCCTGCCAGCGACCGAGAAGGGATCCGGTTGTCCCATCCAACACCCGCACCTCGCCGGGGCTGGGAAGCTGCTGCTGCTGGGCCTGGTAGTAGGCAGATAGGCCGAGGAGAGCATCGGCGGTGGCTTTGGTGGTGCGCCAGCGGTTGTTTTGCCGCTGCTGGAGAAGGGCCTCGGCAATCTGGGCAGCCCGGTCATCCTGCAGCCGAACGGCCAATTGCAGTAGGGGGCCGGCCACCTCCATGTCGTCGTAGGTGGAGCGCTCTTGGGTCGCACGAGTTGGAGCAGCCGGGATAAACCAGCGCCCTTGGGGATCCTGTTGCCGCCGCTCCAGAACCTCATCCAGGGCTGCCTGGGCAAGATCCCTCTGGCCCAGTTGCAGGGCGGCCAGCCCTCGGTAGGCCAGGCCAAAGGTGGAGAGCCGCTCCGGCGGCGGCAGGTCGGCAGTCACCAAGGCGGGATCCCAGAGGGCCAGGCTGTAGGCGACAAAAGCCTGCAGATCCGGGGAGAGGGCTTGTGGCTGGGCCAGTTGAGCGGCCAGATAGTCCAAGGCCTGCCGCACCTGCCACTCTTTGAGGGCATAGCCAGCAGCTTGGGCAAGATGATATCCCTGCAGGATGTATCCGGTCAGATAGGGATTGCTCCGGTCATGGTCCCACCAGCCCCAGCCCCCATCGTAGTTCTGGGATCCCTCCAGCCGCTGCAAGCCGGATCGAAGCACTCGAGGCAGCCGCTCCAGGGTTTGCGAGCGCAGGTTCAAGCCCAACTGCTTGCTGACTTGGGTGACGGCTAGGGCGGGCAAGAAGCGACTCAGGGTTTGCTCGGTGCAGCCGTAGGGGAACTTCACCAGGTAATCCAGCGGCCCCAGCAGGGTTGCTGCCGGGCTAGCGGCCAGTTCCAGGTGAAGCTGCCGGGATCCCGGCACCCAGGTGGCGGGCCAATCCAGCGGCAACTCCAGACTGCCAGACTCCCCTTCACGCAAGCCAGACGGGGTTCCCAGTTGGCCCACTTGGGAGAAGCGATGCGCCGCCCCAAAGGGCTGGCTGGGGATCTGCAGTTGCAATGCATCTTTCAGCCCATTCCCTTCCGCCCAGACCCGCAGAGAGGTATCTCCGGCCCCCAGAACCTGGAGAGGCCATTCCACCCGCCCCGCTCCTTGGGCCGGTACGGTGAGGCGTTGTCGTTCCGGGCCTTGCAATTTCAAGATCCCACCGGCAGGAACAGGAACTTCCAGCCGCACCTCCACCGCTTGGGCTTGACCCGTGCGGTTTTGCACAATGGCCGCCAAGGTGAGCTGATCCCCCACCCGGAAAAAGCGGGGAGCGGCCAAGCGCACCAACAGGTCTTTGCTAACCGAGACCGTGGCAAGAGCGGATCCCACCTGGGTGTCGGCAGTGGCAGCGCGGGCGGTCAAGCGCCAGGTGGTCAGGTTGTCGGGCCAACGCACCTGTACCTGAGCCAGGCCATCGGCGTTGGTGACCAGATCCGGGAACCAGGCGGCGGTATCGCGAAAGTCTTCCCGCACTTGGCCGGCCAGCTTGTCAGCACCGCCGGGATATTGCTGAGGGAAAGAGGTAGTGGTGGTAACTTGGTTGCCCTGGCGTCCGTAGAAGAAGCGGCGAATATCCGGGGTGAAGTCGGGTCGCAATAGGTAGAGGGCATTGTCCACAATCCCCAGACCCACCTCGGCGCTCACCGGCTGCCCTTGGGCATTGCGGGTGCGGATTTGAATTCGGGCCGTCTCCCCCGGCTGGTAGGTGGGCTTATCCGTCTGCAGCTCCACCTGCAAAAAGCGATCCAGCGGCGAGACCCGCAGCAGCGCCTCGTTCTGGTACAGCCGCCGCTCTGGGCCAACGACAGTGGCGGTGACGTAGAGGTTGGGGCGATACTCCTCCCGGATGGGCAGGCGCAGGGTGGCCGTATGCCCCTGCAGGCGCAGCAGTTGTACCTGGTGCAGCCGGGATCCCTCCAGGCCCACCAGCACCGGCAGATCCGGCAGCGGCGAGGCGATCAGGATCTGGGCCTCTTCCCCCACTTCGTAGATCTGGCGATCCGCCACCACCTCCAGGCTGGGCAGGGATCCCCAGCTTTGCAGGGGGCTGCCCGGCTCCACCACCCAGAGAGAGGCGACCTCCTGCACGCGACGGCGGCGGGGATCCCATGCCGTCAACCGCACCCGGTAGTCTCCCGGCTCCAGGTCGGCGGGCAGGTGGAGGTCGAGGCTGCCTTCCCCGTTGACAATCTGAAAAGGTTGCCGCAGCAGGGTATCTTGCCGTTGGTAGGTGCTGCTCTTGGGATCCCAGCGCCAGCGCTCCAGGCTCAACTCTCCGGTGGTGCTGACGGGGCGGCCATCGTAATCGCGGGCTTGCAGCCGGTAGGTGAGGGTATCCCCCGGAGCGGGCAGGTGGCGGTCGGCCTCGGCAAAGAGGGCAAATTCGCCAGCTGTTACCCAGGCCCGCGCCGTTCCGGTCACGGTGCGACGGCTGATGTCGGTCACCTCCACCTCGATGCGCAACTGCTGCACCTCTTGGGGGCCCCAGTAGCTGTCTTCTTCCCAGTTGAGATCCTGCAGCAGGCGATCCAGGCGAAACTCCGCCCGCCCTTGGGCATCCGTCACCCCTTCTCCTTCCGCCACCAACTGGCCGTAGCCGCCGTAGTAGCCCTGCTCCTCTCCCAGGTCGTCGGCGAAATAGTCTTCCTCGGCAGAACGGGGCAACAGCCCATAGCGCAGGCTCCAGTCGGGGCTGCTGTAAACTCGGTAGCGGAGCTGGGCAGCGGCCACCGGCGCGCCGAAAAGATACTCGGCCTCCACCTGCACCTTCAGGGATCCCCCCCGCACCAGCCAAGGTCGGTCGGGCACCACCGCCACCTCAAACTCCGGCTTGCGGTAGGCTTCCACCTGAAAAGAGGTGTATTCGCGGCTGGATCCCTGCGGCCCTGACACCTGCCACTCCAGGCCGTAGCTGCCCAGGGACGCTTCTTCTGGCAGTTGAAACTCCCCATGGACACTGCCAAAAGCATTGGTGGCCAGGGTTTGTTCGCTCAACACATCCCCGTTGGGGGCCGTAAGGGTCAGTTGCACTGCTTGTCCTGGGGGGGGCGGCGTGAGGCGGGCTTGCTCTCGCACCAGGGCGCGGAAATAGACGGTTTGGCCAGGACGGTAGAGGGGACGATCCGTGTAGGCGTAGATCCGGTGGGGTTGGTTCCAGCCATAGGCATAGCTGCGGGACAAAGCCTGCAGGGTGTTGTCGGCACTGCGGCCATAGACCACCAGGGAAGAACCCTCTCTCGCCGGCAGGCCAAAGCGGGCCAGCCCCTCTGCATCGGTGGTGGCCGTCAAGGGATCCCCCCACTCCCCAAAAACTTGGATCTGGATCCCCGGCAGAGGACGCAATTCCTGCAAATGCACCGCCTGCACCACCAACTGGCTGGCATCCTGTTTCTGGATTAGGCCCAGGTCGCTTACCAAAAGCCACTCCTCAGAACGGGGCAAAGGTGCACTCGGGTTCAGCGGCTCCTGTCCTTCCGCCTCCAGCCAGTAGGCCCCCGGCGGCAGGATCCCCAGATCCAAGGTGCGGGTCACCTCTTCTCCCCCCAGCGGCTGCTGCCAACGGCGCAGCAGCTCTCCTCGCAGGGTGGAATACAAATCCGGATCCAGGGATCCGTAGCCGAGGGCCAAATTCCGCAAGCGAGGGGATCCCTCCAGATCGGCCAGGGAAAAGCGGTAAACGGCAAACTGCACCGCCCTCAAGCCACTGGCCCTCCACTCCAGCCGCGCCGGCTCGGCGGTCGTGAACACCTGGCTGGTGCTGTAGAGGTAGAGGCTGGGGGGCAGAAGCTGCGGGCGCAGGAGAGGAGCAGAAGCTACTGACCCTTCCCGCACCTGCACAGGCCTCTCGCTGAAGACGGTTTCCAGGCCGGATCCCCGCACCGTCACCCGGTATTCCCCAACGGGCAATTGATCCAAGCGATACTCGCCCTCCGCAGACGGGCTGACGCTGCGGCTCACCGGGCCGGCGGCAATCACCTGGACGTTCCCCGGCGCCACCCCTGCCGGCAGCTCCACCCGCCCCGTCAGGGATCCCGTCGGCTGTTCGGAAAGCAAAACTGCCAGCCCCACCCCCAACAACAGCACCAGGGCCGCCAACCATCGCCTCAGCATGGGATCCCTTCCTCCTCCCTATGTGTCCTGGTTGCCCTGGGGACGGGGTCGCTACTTCACCAGCTCGAACACGTTGAACATGGGCAGGTACATGGCCACAATGATGAAGCCCACGATAACACCCACGAACAAAATCATCAAAGGCTCAAGCAAGCTGGTCAGGGCGCGCACTGCCTCCTCCACTTCCAGCTCGTAGAAGTCGGCTGTCTTCATCAGCATCGCGTCCAGCTCCCCCGTCTCCTCGCCGACGCTGATCATCTGAATGGCCATCAGGGGAAACACCTTGGCCTTAGCTAGGGCAGGGGCAATCTGCCCTCCCTCTGAGATGGATTGGCGGGCGGCGTCGATGGCGTTGGCCACCACCTGGTTGCCTGAGGTGTCCCGCACAATTTCCAAGGCAGTCAGCACCGGCACGCCAGAGCGGGTGAGAGCGCCAAAGGTGCGGCAGAAGCGAGCCACCGCCGACTTCTGGATCAGATCCCCGAAGAGAGGGAGCTTGAGGGCCAGCGCGTCGATGGTCTCCTTGCCGGCGGGGGTGCGATAAAAGCGGCGGAAGGCAAAGAAGACCGCCACCAGAAAGCCCACCAGGCCCAAGCTGTACTGGGGTGTGCGCAGGAACTTGCTGACGTTGATGAAAAACTGGGTAAAGCCGGGCAGCTCCCCACCCAAGTCGTTGTAGATGCTCTCAAACGTGGGCAAGATAAAGAGCACCATGCCCAAAAAGATTAAGACGGCCAAGATGGTCACCACCACCGGGTAGGTCATGGCCGATTTAATTTGCTTCTGCAGGCGATCCATGTCCTCCAGCAGCTTGGCCAAGCGGTTGAGCACCTCGTCGAGCACGCCGCCCACCTCCCCCGCCTGCACCATGCTGCAGTAGAGGCTGTCGAAAGCATCTGGATAAGGGCGGATGGAGTCGGAGAGGTTTTTCCCCGCCTCCACCTCCGCTCGGATAGCCCGCAGGTACTTTTTGAGTTTGGGGTTGCCGGTTTGCTCCTCCATGATGGTGAGAGAGCGCACCATCGACACGCCGGCGTTGATCAAGGCAGCAAATTGCCGCGAGAACACCGCCTTGTCCCGAATGTCGATGGATCCCAGCATCGAGAAATCAAAAGAGGTCTCCAGCGAGAAAAAGGGCTTTTCTTCCTGAATGTCCTCTGGCTTGGCAAAAACGCCCTCTCGGCGCAGCCGTGCACGCGCCTCGGTCAAGTTGTTGGCCACCACCGTCAGGCGTACCGGCTGACCGGCCTTTAACCCCCGAACCTTGTAGCGCGGCATGGCTTACCCCTGCTTGAATGCTTGCTAAAACTCCGGAGTGGGATCCCTTGGCTCAGTCTTGCAACCTCAGCCAAACCGCCACTCTCCCCCAGCTAGAGCTTAGCTACAGATGAGGCCGGCGGCCAGAGGTTGGCGGGGAACTTCCAGGCAGGGATCTCTAGCGACGGACAGTAACCGCTGCTGGCCGCTGCTGCTGAACTGCCGCGGCTGGGGAAGGCCCGGCAACGTTGCCCAAAAGCCGCTGCAACTCCTCAGGACGAGAGGTCTTGGACATGGCCGTCTCGAAGTCAATCTTGCCCTGCAGGTAGAGGTTGGCCAGATCCTGCTCCAGGGTTTTCATGCCCTGCTTGCCGCCCGTCTGGATGGCCGAGTAGATCTGGGCCGTCTTGCCCTCCCGAATCAGGTTGGCAATGGCCGGCGTCACCACCATGATCTCTTGCACCAGCACCCGGCCTGGCTCCCCTGGCTTGGGGTTGAGGCGGCGGGCCAAAGTTTGCGAGAAGACGGCCTTGAGAGAGTTAGAAAGCTGCACGCGAATCTGCTGCTGTTGCTCCGGCGGGAACACGTCCACCAGGCGATCCACCGTCTGGGCGGCAGAGCTGGTGTGGACCGTGGCAAAGCAGAGGTGGCCGGTCTCGGCGGCGGTGATGGCCAACTGGATGGTTTCCAGATCCCGCATCTCCCCGATCAGGATCACATCCGGATCTTCCCGCATCGCCGCCCGCAGGGCATTGGCAAAGCTCTTGGTGTCTTCGCCCAACTGCCGCTGGTGGATGATGCTGCGGATGGGAGTGTAGATGTACTCGATGGGATCCTCGATGGTGAGGATGTGCTCGGCCCGCTCGCGGTTGATGAAGTCGATGATAGCGGCCAAAGTGGTGGACTTGCCGGATCCCGTGGGGCCGGTCACCAACACCAGGCCCCGAGGCAGACGGGCCATCTCCTTACACACATCCGGCAGGCCCAGCTTGTCGATGTTGGGGATCTCAGAGGCCAGCGCCCGCATGGCGCAGGCGTAGGTGCCGCGATCCCGGTAGACGTTGACGCGGAAGCGCCCGATCCCGCGCACGCCGTAGGAGCAGTCCAACTCCCAGTTCTGCTCCAGGTGTTTGCGCTGGGTGTTGTTCAACATGCTGAAAATGAGCCGCTGCACCTCCTCAGGGGTGAGGGGCTCGTGCTCGGTTGGCTGGAGTTCGCCATTGATGCGGAAATAGGGGGGCAAACCGGCTGAGATGTGGATGTCAGAACCGCCCCTGCGGACGATTTCTTCCATCAGGTCTTCGATCATGAGTTGTGGCATAGGGCTGGTGTCTCCAATCGGTAAGCTGAGTCAGGCTGGGTTCGACCTAGGAGTTGTCGATGAAAAACCCTTCTAAAGCCGGGCTAGAGGCAACCCTCCAGGACTCGTATAGGACTGTTATAATCAGCACCTTGGCGGCGTCAAGAGCCAGGCGCCTTGCCTAAAACTTCGGCGTCAGGCAGTAGGGGCAATCCATCCAGTCTACCTGCAGGGCGGCGCCACAGTTGCGGCAGGTGCTAAGGGCCTTGGCACGGGCCTTCAGCTCCGTTTCCAAACCCTTGTCGGTGAGGATAACCCGATCTACCTCCTCCAGCGTGGTCAGGCCCTGCTTTACCAGCATCAAGCTGTAGGCGAGCAGGGTTTTCATGCCGCTTTCGACAGCGGCTTCCTTGATGACCTCCGTGGGAGCCCCCTTGTTGATCAACTCGGCCAGGCGGTCGTTCATGCGCATGAACTCGTACACCCCCACGCGGCCTTTGTAGCCCACGCCCCCACACTTCTCGCAGATGGGCTTGCCGGTGGCCTTGCGCTGCTCCACTTCTTTGGGGGAGAGCTTGTTGGCTTTGTAGAAGGTGAGCTGCTCGCCGTCGCCACTGAGGGTAAGGCCATAGCGGGCCAGCTCCTCCGGCGTGGGGTGGTAGGGGATCCGACACTCGGTACATACCCGACGCATCAAGCGCTGGGCCAGCACCCCCAACAGCGAGCTGGAGATCATGAACGGCTCGATCCCCATCTCCGTCAGACGGGCGATGGCACCGGGGGCATCGTTGGTGTGCAGGGTGGTCAACACCAGGTGGCCGGTGAGGGAGGCTTCGATGGCGGTTTTGGCCGTCTCGTGGTCGCGGGTTTCCCCCACCAGGATCACATCCGGGTCTTGCCGCAAGAAAGCGCGCAGGATCATGGCAAAGTCCATGCCCTTTTCGCGGATCACCTGCACCTGGGTGATCCCCGGCAGGGAGTATTCGATGGGATCCTCGGCGGTGCTGATGTTGATGCCGGGATCGTTCACTTCTGCCAGCGCCGAGTAGAGGGTGGTGGTTTTCCCGGATCCGGTGGGCCCGGTTACCAAGATCAGGCCAAAGGGTCGCCTCACAACCTCCTTGAAGCTGGCCAGGGTCTCTGGGTCGGTGATCAGCTTGTCCAGGCCGAGCTGGGTGGCGGAGTTGTCCAGAATCCGCAGCACGATCTTCTCCCCGTAGCGGGAGGGCAGGGTGCTGACGCGGAAATCCACCTTGCGCCCCTTGAAGACGCGGCGAATCCGCCCGTCCTGGGGCAAGCGCCGCTCGGCAATGTTCAGGTTGGACATGATCTTGAAGCGAGCGGTGAGGGCGGGGACGATCTTCTTGGGAAAGTTTTCAAAAGCCTGCCGCAGCACCCCATCTTTGCGGAAGCGGATGCGCAGGTATTCTTCTTGTGGCTCGATGTGGATGTCGGACGCCCCATCCTGCAGGGCCTTGACCAGGATCTGGTTGGACAGTTTAATAATCGGGGCATCATCTGCCGATTTGAGCTGCTGCTCCAGGGATCCCTCGCCAGCCTCATCGACGGCGACATCCTCGATGCTGTCCAGATCGAGCTCGGCGATGTTGACCACCACCTCTTCTTCCTCTTGGACAGGGGCAGCCGCGTCGTTGATGCCCTTGATGGTCAGCAGCTCCGCCTGGGCATCCATGTAGCGGTTGATCAGGGCGTCGAAATCCCGCTGGGTGAAGACCCGCCGCTGCAGCTTCAGCCCCTGGATGCGGAAGCGCCGCTGGATGTCGTCCAGCGCCTGCAGGTTGTCCGGCCTGACCATCGCCACCAGCACTTGGTTGTCTTGGCGGCGGATGGGCAAGAACTTGTAGCGGTTGCAGATGTCGAGAGGCAAGAGCGAGTCGATGAGCCCGATCATCTCCGAGATCTCCACCGGCTCCAAATCGATGTCGAGGGGGGGGATCCCGTAGATGATTTTCAGCTCAAAGAGCTGCTGCCGCTTGTAGGCCCGCTCCAGGTCAGGGGTGATCTCTTTGCCGACAATCTCTTTGACCACCAGGGCTAGGGCCTTGCTGCCCCCTTCGCGATCGGCTTTGAGGGCGTTTTGGATGTCCTGGATTTGCTTATCGTCGGCAAAGCCCAGCTCTTTGAGCTTGCGGCCGAAAGGAGTGATGCTGACGTTGGCAATGGCCAGGGCTTTGCTGGCCGCAACGTTGCGACGGGTTAGAGGAGTAGGAAGGTCATTCATGCTGCCGGGCCACCCAGGATGTATTCACATAATGACTGCAGTTAACCGC
>NZ_JANSHG010000056.1:0-13594 GCF_047461555.1 Synechococcus sp. WC101 | reverse complement strand
CCTAAGCGGGCCATGGCCGCGCCGTAGATAGCCCCCAACGCCCCGCCCACGATCACCAAGTCCCACTCTTGGGGGGCGGGCTCTGGGGCAGGCTGGCGAAATAGCACGGGGGGCCGGCAAGCGTGAGGGGATTGGACTTCTTCCCGCCAGCGTTTCTCCCACCAGTAAACCCGCTGCAGGTCAAACTCCCCGTTGGGGATGCGGCGGAAATACTTCACCGTCTGCGGGTAAAAGGGCTCCAGTTGCTCAAAGATGGATCCCTGGCTGAGATCGACATCTGGCAACTGCGGGTAGCGGTGGGGAAATTGGCTTTGGATAGCCCTTTCCACTTCCTTTAGCCAGCGGCCCTGCTGGGGGAAAGGCCGCTCTGACCACTGAAAGATCTTGAGATAGGTGGTGTTCAGCCCCGACCAGAGGAAAACGGCCAGCTGCGCTCCGGATCCCTCTAGGCGTAGCCCAGTGGGGGTGAGTACCTTTTGGCTGCTCGCAGGCAGAGGCAGGTGCTCCTGCAGCCAGCTCAGCACTTGAGCGGTATCTGGGCAAGGGATCTCGCGGTAGTACAGGAGCTTGAGCACAGCGCCAAGACACAAAAAAAGCCGATCTTTACCCATTGTGACACGAGGGGATGCCGGAGGTGGGGTTATCTCGACCATCCATTCCCAGAGACGAAGGGGAAGAGGCGAACTAATGCCTCAGTGACGGGATCCGACTCCAAGGCCCAAACCCGAGCCTAGGGGGCTTCCCACTCGCTCCCCTCAAGCAGGAAAAATCGGGGATCCCCTCTAGGAAGCTGCAAAACACTGCTTCATCTCCTGCAGCACCTGAGCATCCTGGGAGGCGGTTCTAGCGCCTGCCTGGGCGGCCCAGCACTTAAGGCTTTCGATCTGGTCGCGGGCAATGGAGGCCAGGGGCACAGTTTCGCGGATGGCCTGCAGGATGTCTTCCTGGGTAAAGTCTCGCCGAGCGCCGCTGCCGCTGCCTCCAAAGGCGTTGTACATAGCGTCAACGATAGCCTGCTCGATCTCGGCGCCACTGAAGTTTTGGGCGGCTGCTGCCAGCTCATCTAGGTCAAACTCCCGCAGCCGGCTGGGGCGCAGCCGCTGGAGGTGCACTCGGAAGATCTCCTTGCGCTCGGCCTGGGTGGGCAGGTTGAGAAAGAAAATCTCGTCAAAGCGGCCCTTGCGCAGCAGCTCCGGCGGCAAGAGGGGCACGTTGTTGGCGGTGGCCACGATGAAAACGGGGCTGGTCTTCTCCTGCATCCAGGTAATCAGGCTGCCAAACACCCGACGGCTGGTGCCCGAGTCCCCGTCGGCGCTGCTGGTGATGTTGCCAAAAGCTTTGTCGATTTCGTCAATCCAGAGCACACAGGGGGCCATGGCCTCCGCCAGTTGGATCATCTGGCGCACGCGGCTTTCCGATTCGCCAACAATGCCGGCAAACAGCCGCCCAACGTCCAGCCGCAACAGCGGCAGCCGCCACTCGTTGGCGATGGTTTTGGCGGAGAGGGACTTGCCGGTACCCTGGATCCCCACCAGCAGCACGCCCTTGGGATTGGGCAGGCCGTAGCGCCGCGCCTCTTCGGTAAAGGCTTCCTGGCGCACCCGCACCCAAGCTTTGAGGTTGTCCAGCCCGCCCACGCTTTTCAGGGTCTCGCGGGCGGTGAAAAACTCCAGGATGCCGGTCTGGCGGATGGCCTGCTTTTTCTCCTCCAACACCAGGTCGATGTCGGCCTCGTTCACCTCCTGCTTGGCGGCCAGGGCGCGAGCCAAGACGCGGCGGATGCGCTCCCGGCTCAGCCCCTGACAGGCTTTGACCAGTTGCTCGCGGGCCAGGGGGGTGAGCTTGAGTTTTTCCGGGGCCACATAGAGCCGGATGAGGCGGCTGATCTCTTCGCTGTTGGGCAGGGGAATGTCGACGACGGTGATCTCCTCGGCCAGGTCGCTGGGCACTTCTAGAATGTGGCTGAGCAGGATCAGCGTCTTGCGGGTGCGCTTGAGCTCGCGGCTGAGGTTTTTCAGCTCCCGCAGGATAGGGGCGTTTTTGTCGCTGCTGGCGTTGCGCAGCACAAAGTGCAGATCCCGCAACACAAACAGGGTGTCTTCCTGAGGAGCCGAGCGCCACACCCGCCCCAGGGCGGCCATGATGGAGCCGCGATCTTCGCCGCTATCTTGCCAGCCCCGCACCACGTCCCAAAACAGCAGCCGCCGCGGCGGATCGGTTCTCTTGGCTACTTGCACGAGCACAGCATCCGCTGGCTCCTCTTCTGGAGAAACCAAGTAGATCAGGGGGTAGCGAGCCCGGATCATCAGATCCAGCTCCCGCACCAGTTCCCCTTGCACTTCGGTGGCGATCCCGCTCAGGATGGGATCCCCGCCGCTTTGCCGAGTGGGGTCAGTGAGAACTTTTACGGCTTCTGCCATCGGGAGTTAGGAGGGTTTTGAGAAGATTCTGTGTCTAACTTCAGGATAGAGCAGGGATCCGTTGCAGTTCGGCCAGCATGGCACGGGCGGTCTGGGTGGGATCCGCCGCCTCCATGAGAGCCCGCACCACGGCTACGCGGCTGGCGCCTGCCTGGCGCACCTCGGCCAGGTTGTGGAGGTCGATGCCGCCGATGGCAAACCAGGGCAAGTGGGCCTTCTCAGCGGCCAGGCGCACGTACTCCAGGCCGGCGGGGGGTTTTTCCGCTTTGGTGGGGGTGGCATAGACGGGGCCGACACCGATATAGTCCACGCCGCTATTGAGGGCTTGGGCCAGCTCTTCGGCATTGGTGGTCGACAGGCCAATCAGGCGCTGGGATCCCAGCAGGTGCCGCGCCTGGGCAACCGGCAGATCCGTCTGGCCCAGGTGCACCCCATCCGCTTGGCTGACCAAGGCCAAGTCCACCCGGTCGTTGACGATCATCAACGCCTGGTAGCGGTCGCACACTTGCCGCAACTGTTTGAGATCCCAGAGCATCTCCCTATCGGTGAGGTTCTTGCGGCGGTACTGCACCAGCGTCACCCCTCCCCGCAGCGCCTTTTCCACCACCTCCAGCCAGTGGGGCACCGGGCTGGTGACCAGGTAGAGATGGGCCGCCAACAGCCGTTGGCGCAGGGATCCCCCCAGCAGCTCGCTTTCTAGAACATAGAGCCGATAACGCATGTCTTTGGCCAGCTTGGCCAGGCCGGGTGCTACCCAATGACTGGACTCGGCCAACTTGCCGTATTCTTCCAAGACCCGCAGCGCTTCTTGCACACGGCTGCAATTGGCCTGCAGCAGGTGGCCGAGATCCCGCCGTTGCTCCTCTTGCGGATGGGAGATCTGGGTGCCCGGATCAGCAGGGGTGTCGCGGGCCAACCGCAGCGGGTCGCTGTGCCAGCGGGCCAGGGCTTGGCGCATGGCCTTGCATTCGCTGGCCAGCTCGCCGTTTTCTAGGCCAAAGCGAAACCACTCCTCTAGCACCCGTAATCCCTCACGAGCTCGGTCGAGGTTGGCATCCAGGATACGGGCGACGGCCTGCGGTTTCATGTCCCCTGCGCGTGGGAGTTTTAATCTTTTTTTTACTGTAAGTTGAAACGGTTTCTCTGGCACCTGTCCTAGCCTTTGTCCGAAAAGGAGGCAGGCTGTTGCCAAAGGGCGTTGAGGAAAGCTTGCTGTGGCGTGTGTCCCCAGGCAAACTCACGGGGGCCGATCCCTTCCGGCAGGTAGGCCCAAGCATAGCACTCGCAGGCAGGAAAGTAGCGGATCTCCCACCAGGGCTGGCCGGCGGCCACATCCTTCACCGCCCGCCAAAAATACCCCCGCTGACGGGTAAGACGGGTCTCGACGAAGTAAGGGCCTTCCAGGCGCAAAGCTTCCACCGCTGCAATAAACTCGGCTCGTTGTCGCTCATTTCGGATCATTACCCTGGCTTCCCCTCGCAGGTTGGCTCTATTTTAAGAAGAGATTTTTGGTAAGCTACAGCGTTCTGCTCGTTTAGCTCGAATGGAGGCGGCAACACCCCAGAGTTGAACTCCCATCCTCTACCCAATGAATCCACAGAATTTGTCGCGGGTGCTGTGCCTGAGCAATGGCCACGGGGAAGATGAGGTGGGCAGTCGCATCGCCCTGGCCCTGACCGGCCTGGGGATCTCGGTGCAAGCCCTGCCGATTGTGGGGGAAGGCACCGCCTATTGCCGCCGCGGCATCCCGCTGCTGCCCCTGACCCAGGTGATGCCTTCAGGGGGATTTATCTATCAAGATTGGCGGCAGTTGTGGCGGGATCTGCGCGCTGGCTTGCTGGGCCTGACGGGGCGGCAACTGGCTTTGGTTCGCCGGGCGGCGGCTCAGGTCGAGCTGGTGCTGGCGGTGGGGGACATTGTGCCTTTGTTAATGGCCTGGTGGAGCGGCAGCCCCTACGTCTTCGTGGGCACAGCCAAGTCGGACTATTATTGGCGGGACGAACAAGGGCCCTACCGACGCGCTTGGCTGGGACAGCCGGTTTCCGATTACCTGCCCTGGGAGCGCTGGCTCATGGCCCGCAGGCGCTGTCGCGGCTCCTTCTTGCGAGATGAGCTGACGGCCACCGCTCTGCAAAAACGGGGCCTCCGGGCTTTCTACCTGGGCAACCCGATGATGGATGACCTGGAGCCGCGGGGAGAATTGCCTTTGGATCCCGACCGGCCCGCGGTGCTGCTGCTGCCGGGATCCCGCCCGCCGGAAGCCTACCGCAACTGGGCCTTGATGATGCAGGTGGTAGAGCAACTGCCGCCGGAAATCCAAGTTTACGCCGCCCTCAGCCCTAACCTGGAGCGGAACCCCCTTCAAGAGCGGATCCCTGCTCGACGCCGCGACCTGCTCCTGGTGTGGGGAGATTTTGGCACCTGTGCTCACCGGGCAACAGCGGTGCTGGCCATGGCGGGGACGGCCACGGAACAATGCGTGGGCCTAGGGAAGCCGGTGGTCACCCTGCCGGGGGAGGGGCCGCAATTTACCCCCCGCTTTGCCGAAGCTCAAACCCGTCTCCTGGGATCCGCAGTCCACCTCACTTCACCCCAGCAGGCCCCTGCCGTGCTCTGCCGGATTCTGAGCCGCCTGGCCAGCGATCCCGCTTACGCCGACCAACTGCGAGCCCACGGGCAGCGGCGTATGGGATCCCCTGGCGCTGCTCAGCGCATTGCCGCCCAGATTAAAGCCTGGCTCCCCAACCCCGCTGGCTAAGTCCGCCCCACCCTCTCCATCAAGTCGTCCAGCTCTGCGTAGTCCGGCAGCGCCGTGTCGATGGGCTGACCTTGGCGCAGCACCACCCGGTCGTGCTGGGGTCGGGAAAGCAGCTCGTCAAACCCCCGCCCCTTGAACAGCACCAAGTCTGCCGGCAGGCCCACCCCAATCGCCCCGGCCTCTACCAAGCCCATCATGCGGGCCGGGGTGGCAGTGATGGCCTGCGGCCAATCCCCATAGGGGGTGTCCAGGTGCAGGATGCGGGTGGACTCCCGAAACACTTCTAGGCCATCGTGATCTCCAAAGCCGTAGAAGGGATCCCGGCAGTTGTCGCTGGCGATCATCACCGGCACGCCCAAGGCTTTGAGCTCGTGCAGCAGCGTCACCCCCCGCCAGCGGGGCGTGTGGCCGGGGCGGCGGTCTTGCAAATAGAGATTGCACAGGGGCAGGCTGACCACGGCGATCCCCGCCTCCTTCACCAGGGCCATGGTCTGGTGGGCCACCTGCGGCGGCTGCACCGCCAAACTGCAGCAGTGGCCGCACACCACCTGGCCTGCAAACCGATGGCGCAGGGCTGCCGCTGCCACATGCCGCAACGTCAGGGATTCAGGGTCGTCTGTCTCATCGGTATGAAAATCCAGATCCAGCCCCCGCTCCTGGGCCAGGGCAAACACCCGCTCCAACTGCTTATCCAGCTCCGGCCCCATCGCCGCCACTCCGCCCAGGATCCCGCCCAGCTCCGCCACCTTGTCCGCCAGCTTCTCCCCTGCCGGTGTGAGAAAAACATCCAAGTAGGTCAGCGTCACCGCCTGCAGCTCTAGCCTGCCCGCCCACTCTCGGCGCAACTGGGCAAAGACTTCCCAGCTCACCTCGGCTTGAGGGCCCTCGCAAACCAGGTGGGTGCGCACCGCCTGGGATCCATGGGCGTAGCTGCAGCGCAGGCCAAAGTTGCAGCGGCGGTAGACATCCTGCCAAAGTTTTTCTCGCCTGCCGGCGTAGGCCCGCTCCATCTTGGCCCAGTCTTCCTGCTCGGCCCGGGTGGCCCCGGCAAAGGTGCCGTCGGGGTTGGGGCTGCGCGGCCACACGTGCCCTTTGTCCAGGTGGGTGTGGATATCGACAAAACAGGGCCACACCTGGCCCCGCCTTAGAGCTACACTCGGGATTCCCTGGGGCGGGATCCCTGTGGCCGCTCGGATATGGCCAATTCGCCCTTCCCTAATCTCCAGATCCAGCAGCACCAAGCCCTCTCGGTTGGGAACCGCCGCTGGCACCACATCCTTCAGCACCGAGATGGGAACTTGGGCATTCAGCAGCCAGTAGCGGGCAGCGCCAGGGATCTGCACAGTGGTACAGCAATTAGGCAAACTGGCCCACCACCTGCATGGCAAAGCTCAGCAAAATAAAGGCCAACCAGGGGGAGAAGTCCAGGCCGCCGATGGGGGGGATGAGGCCGCGGAAGAGGTTGAGATAGGGATCCGTGAGCTGGCTGAGCACCGACAGAATGGGGTTAGACCAGTTCAGTTGCGGGAACCAGCTCAGCAAAATCCGCACAATCAACAGCGCGTTGTAAATGACGATGAACTGGTAAAGGGAGCGAAACAGCAAAGACGCGGCACTGCCGTAGACCAGCCCCAGAGAGAGGCCGTCTGTCCAAGGGAGAGGGAGCAACAAAGGGCTGAGCATCATGGTTAGAAACAGCGAGGGAACAACTCTTCAACAACTTAAGCGCTGTCGGCAGAGGCAGACCTGATCCAGGAGAGCAACTCAGCCGAGAGGCGAGAACGCTGGCACTCCCCAGAGGAGAAAGCCAGTGCCGCCTCTAGTTTGGCATGGACAGGGGTCCCCTGCTTAAGGCTTTTCCTCGACAGCGCTAGAAGATATCTCCTTGACGAGCAGTTGTGCGCGGGTGGCCTGGATCGCCTCGTTCAACTCGGCAATCTTGGCTTCGAGGGTGCGGCGGGCCTGGGCAATCCGCTCTGTTTCCTGTTCCCACTCCCTCCAGTCGCCGGAGCTGGGCACAGCCGGCTCACCCGAGGCTCGGAGGCGCGGTCGTTCAGGAGGGACAGAGGTGCCGTTGAGACGGTCGGGATCCCGGCGCTGGCCTTCGGCGGATCCCTTGCTTAGTCGGGGGGCCAGCACAAAGGCGATCACCCCGCCGATGATCCCGCCCAACACAGCGCCGGCTACCACACCGGCAATGAAGTCGCCTTTCTGATCTGCCACGCTTTTGTCCAGCTCACCAAACTTAAGCTATCTTTTTCCGTTTTACCTTTCCTGTCCCACTCCCGCCAGCCAATTCGGCCAGGGCTGGGGAAGTCGCCAGGGGCTGAGCCGCTCCAGGTGGGCCTGCACCTGTTCCCTCAATTCGGCCAAAGTATGTTGCAGATCGCTGGTTGAGGGCAGGGATCCCAGTGCCGCCTGCCAGAGGTGAGTTGGAGACAAGTCGGGGCTGATCACATGCCACAGCCGCTGCAGCTCCTCAAAGTGAAGGCGGTCATCTTCCGTGAGAGAAAGCACCAACTGGCGGCGCAGTTCACGGGCCTCCTCCGACATCAGGTAGCGCAAACCCATGCGGGCGGTGGGTACCCAATCCAGCCCCCCATCGCTGCGGGCAATTTGGATCAGGTTCTCCAAGCGGTTCCAGCGGAACTTGCCATCTTTAATTAGCACTTGCAGCAGCCGCTGGCGAATGCGGGGCGATTCGTCCGTCAGCAGGCGCTTGGCCACATAGGGATAGGCCACGCCGACAATGCGAAACTGCGGATAGAGGCTGAGGGCCACCCCCTCTTGGGTAACCAAAGAGCGGATGACCAACGCAAAGTGGGAGGGCACCTGAAAGGGGTAGCGGTACATCAAATCGGAGAACTGGTCGGTGGCGGTTTTGAAGTTAAAGTTGCCCACCTCCTGGTTCAACACATCCGCCAACACCGTCTCCAAAGCAGGGATCAGCTCTTGACGGTTGACATCCGGCTGTAAAAAGCCCAAGTGAATAAAATCGTCGATCAAGGCGTCGTAGTCGCGATCCACCAGGTGAACCAGCGCGTCCACCAGGTACTCCTTCATTTCTTCGGTGAGCTGATCCATCATGCCAAAGTCGATGTAGGCCAGGCGGCCATCGGGGAGGGCAAACAGGTTGCCCGGATGGGGATCGGCGTGGAAAAAGCCGTATTCCAGCAACTGCTTCAGTCCGGCCACCACGCCGATGCGCACCAGTTGTTTCACCTCCAAGTTGGCCGCCCGAATGCGCTCCACATCGGTGAGCTTGATGCCGTCAATCCACTCCAGGGTCAACACCCGGCGGGTGCTGTAGGCCCAAAAGATGCGCGGCACATACACATCGGGATCGCCGCGAAAGTATTCGGCAAAGCGCTCGCAGTTCCGTCCCTCCTGCAGGTAGTCGATCTCCTCAAACAGCTTGCGACCAAACTCATCCACCACCGCCGTCAAGGTGTTGCCCAGGTTCAGGGGCAGCCAAGGCCCCAGCCAGGTGGAGGCCCAGCGGATGAGGTACAGATCCAGGCTCAGCCGCTCCCGCAGGTGGGGCCGTTGCACCTTCACCGCCACCCATTCGCCACTGTGAAGTTGCGCTTTGTAAACTTGGCCCAAGCTGGCGGCAGCCACCGGCTCGGGCGAGATCTGGGCGTAGATCTCGGTGATCGGACGGCCCAACTCTGACTCAATGCGGGCAAACGCCTCCTGGGAAGGAAAGCTGGGCAATTGATCCTGCAGCTTGGTGAGCTCTTCCAAGTAGTCTTTGCGCACCAAGTCCGGTCGCGTCGAGAGGGCCTGCCCCACCTTGATGAAGGTAGGCCCTAGGTCAGTGAGCAGCTTGCGCAACTGCTCTGCCCGCTGGGGCACTTTGCGATCGCCCTGTCCCCAAAGCTGATCCCAGCGTAGACAGAGAACAAACCAGAGGAGGGGCCAGAGAATGGCCAGCGCCCGACCCATCACCCGGAGCAGGCGCCAGCGGTAGTAACGAGTGATGAATTGGGGATCGTAAACTTCTAGGTCGGCAATGGAGGAAATCCTGTTAACCACGCTCAAGGGATCTCACAATCTGTTTTTAAAGCTCTTAATATCTATCGTAATCTATCGTAATGGCAAAAGCCTCTTGTTTTCTCTTATCTTGCTTAACAGCGCCTCCTCAGCGTTCGCCAGCCAGGTTCTCGGCCAAAGCCGGCTTCCCCCGATCAAATGACGGTGTTGTCCGGGATCACCGAGTCCTTGATGATGGTGACGATGCCGTTGCTGATCCAGATCCCTTCCTCTTCCCGCTGCGCTTCGCTGACGTGATCCTTGTTGAGGATGCGGACATTGCGCCCGATGCGGGCGTTTTTGTCCACGATGGCGTTGACGATGTGGGAGTTGGCGCCGATGCCCACCGGTGGGATCCCAGCCTCCAGCTTGGCCTGCCGCTCTTCTGCCGACTCGTAGTAATCGGCCCCCATGACCAGGGTATTCTCTACAATGGTATTGGCCTCCAGGCGGCTGCGAATGCCGATGATGGAATTGCGAATTTGAGCATTTTTGATGATGCAACCGTCGGCAATCATGGAGTTGACGATCTGGGAATCGAGGATTTTGTTGGGGGGCAAAAAGCGTGGGCGGGTGTAGATGGGCATTTCGCTGTCAAAGAAGCTGAAGGGAGGGTTGGGCTGCTGCACCAGCGCCAGGTTGGCTCGATAAAAAGCCTCGATGGTGCCGATGTCCTCCCAGTAGCCCTTGAACGGGTAGGCCTGCAGATGGTACTTGCCGATGGCTGACGGCAGCACCTCTTTGCCGAAGTCGGTGTGCTCCTTCACCTTCAGCATCTCGATGAGGGCCTCCCGCCTGAATACATAGATGCCCATCGAGGCGATGTAGGGCTTGGCTTTGGCCTCTTCCGGGCTGAGGCCGAGGGCTTGGGTATCCACCTGACAGGCTTTCAGCAGCTCCCCTTGCGGCTTTTCTTTGAAATCGACGATCCGTCCATCGGCGTCGATCTTGAGCAAGCCAAAACCCGAAGCCACTTTTTCTTCGCAGGGGAGCACCGCCAGCGTCACATCGGCTCCGGTTTGCCGGTGATAGTGAATAAAGGGGCGGTAGTCCATGCGGTAGAGGTGATCCCCCGATAGGATGAGGAAGTCCCGCGGCTTCCAGGAGTCCATCAGCCAGAGATATTGGCGCACAGCGTCGGCGGTGCCCTGAAACCAATCCGGGTTATCGGGCGTCTGTTGGGCCGCTAAAATATCCACAAAGCCGCCTGTGAAGGGAGACATGCGGTAGGTGTTGATGATGTGGCGGTTGAGGGAGGCGGAGTTGAACTGGGTGAGGACGTAGATTTTATCAATATCAGAATTGATGCAGTTGCTGACCGGGATGTCGATGAGGCGATACTTGCCTGCCAAAGGCACAGCAGGTTTAGCACGGCGCTTGGTCAGGGGATAAAGTCGGGTGCCACGCCCACCGCCCAGGATAATCGCCAGTACATCGCGCATGGTTGTCCTCCACCAGGCTACACCCAATAGCATAGACTGCTGCGGCGGCACCTGACCCAATCTGGCCAAGGGGAATCGGGAAATCGGAAGCGCCTGAAACAAACCCTGGGGAAGCTGATGGCACGCGTCCTGGCTTTTACCAACAACAAAGGGGGCACCGGCAAGTCCACCCTCTGCGTCCACGCGGCTCAGTTAACGGCTCAACGGGGCTACCGAGTTCTGCTCATCGATCTCACCTCCCAAGCCACCGCCAGCAGCCTTTACCTGGAAGAGGCCGGATCCCTGCCCCCCGAGGAAACGGTTTGGGCCAGCCTGCACCCGCAGTACCGACGTCCTTTGGAAGAGGTGATCTATTGCACCGACAAGGGGGTGGATGTGGCGCCCTCCCACAGCACCATGGCGGAAGTGGCGGCCCAACTGGCGGCTGCTGGCGACTCCGGGCAAGACCTGTTGCAGCATCAGCTCGCTCCCCTGCTGCCGGATTACGACTTTGTCTTTCTCGATACGCCAGGGGAACTGAACGCCCTCACCGCCAACGCCCTGCGGGCGGCCCGGCGCGTGTTGATCCCGACACGGCTCAACCGCGTCGACTTCTCTTGTACAGAGGTGACCCTGCGCTATGTCGAGTCCCTGAAGGGCGAGTTGAGCCAAGTCCGCGCCATCTTGACCATGCTGGACGACCGCTACTTGCCAGGGGGCATCTGGTCCGGATCCCATACCGGGCAATTGTATGTGCAAGCGCAACAGATTTTTGCGGATGTGCTTTCACCCGTTACCATTCCAGATAGCAGCGATTTGCGCACCGCTTTTGACTACGGCTTGACGGTCATGGACTATCGGCCTGGCTCGGTGGTGTGTCAGCGATTGGAGCAGTTTGTCGAACATGAGGTGCTCTTGTGACTGGATCGGACCGTAGCCTCTTTCCTTCTTCGGGAGAAACTTCCCGCACTCGGCGCAAGGCCAGTGCTAAAACCAGTTCAGAGCCCACCCCTGCAGAATCTACTCCCACGGGCGAGGAGCCGACAACGATGTCTTCTCAGTCTCCTACAGAACCAGCCCCAGAATCGCCGGACCTTGAAACCCTCAAAAGCCAACTGGCCGAAGCTCAACAACTTTTGCAGGACTACCAAAACAAAGTCTCTGCCCTGCAAGCTCAGCTACAGCAAGTCACTGCCCACCGCGACGAATTGCAGAAGGCGCTGGCCCAGTTACAGGCGGTGGCCGAGGAGCGGGCCAAGACCATTCAGGAACTGCAAAGCCGCCGAGGGCAAGTCGCACCTTTACCCAAGCCGCAACCCCAGCCTTCGCCTCTGCACGCGCAAAAGAAGATCATGAATCGGCCCATCTTTGACAACGTGTCGCCCACCGACGAAGATATGCCCCCCTACATGCTGGACTAGGCAGTTGGTACTAGTCTGGATTGCGCCGGAGGAAAGGAGGGTGTAGGGTTAGGGATCCCTGTCTGCTCGGTTGCCGTTCCGGTCTGCACGCTATGACTCCATCCCAGGCGAAGATGACTGTTTCTGGCGATGCCATTCCGCCCCACGGGGGCACCTTGGTCAACCGCATTGCCTCCCCTGAGCAGGCGCAGGAGCTGCGCTCCAAAGCTGAACACTGCCCCATCCTCCACCTCGACGAGCGGGCCCAGTCGGATCTGGAGATGATCGCCATCGGGGGCTTCAGCCCGCTCACCGGCTTCATGGGGCGGGAAGATTACCAGTCGGTTCTGGAGACGATGCACCTGGCCAACGGCCTGGCTTGGTCGCTGCCGGTAACGCTGCCGGTCTCTGCCGAGATAGCTGCCGATCTCAAGGAAGGGCAGACCATTGCCTTGGCCAATGCCGAGGGCAGGCTCTTGGGCCTGTTGGAATTGACCGAGAAGTTCACCTACGACAAAACCCGCGAAGCGCAGCAGGTCTACCGCACTACCGATGAGCAGCATCCGGGGGTGAAGGTGCTCTACCAACAGGGATCCGTCTATTTGGCCGGCCCTGTAACTCTCTTGCAGCGGGATCCCCATCCCCTTTTCCCGGCCTACCAGATCGACCCGGCCCAGTCGCGGCAACTGTTTCGGGAAAGAGGCTGGAAAACCATTGTCGGCTTTCAAACCCGCAACCCCATCCACCGCGCCCACGAGTACATTCAAAAGTGCGCTCTGGAAATCGTGGACGGGCTGTTTCTCCACCCGCTGGTGGGGGCCACCAAAAGCGACGACATTCCCGCCGAGGTGCGCATGCGCTGCTACGAGGTGCTGATCGAAAAGTACTTCCCCAAGGAGCGGGTGATCCTGGCCATCAACCCTGCGGCCATGCGCTACGCCGGCCCGCGCGAGGCCATCTTCCACGCCCTCGTTCGCAAAAACTACGGCTGCACCCATTTTATTGTGGGCCGGGATCACGCCGGGGTGGGCAACTACTACGGCCCTTATGATGCCCAGCACATTTTCGATGAGTTCCGTCCCGAGGAACTGGGCATCATCCCCCTCAAGTTTGAACATGCCTTCTATTGCACCGTCACCGGCACCATGGCCACGGCCAAGACCAGCCCCAGCCAGCCCCACCAGCGCATCCACCTCTCGGGCACCAAGGTGCGGGAAATGCTGCGCCGCGGCGAGATCCCCCCGCCGGAGTTCTCCCGCCCCGAGGTAGCCCAACTGCTGGCCGAAGCTATGCGTGAGCGGGGACAGCCTGAGTAGGGGCAAAAAGAGCCTGCTCCAGCCCAGGCCCTCTGTGTTCTTGGGGAGTCGGCCAAGCTGAAATAGGGCGCTGCCTCCTTGCCTAGGCTGACTCCGCTAGATTGATCGTTGGGTTGCGGTCGCAGAGCCCCCAGGTATCAGCTTAAAACCGGTTCTGTACATGGGCATCACCGACCAGTCCTCTGGCGCAGCCTCAGGGATACCAAACCATAAACAAACCCACGCCCAAAAGCAGGGGAAGGAT
>NZ_JANSHG010000055.1:0-13604 GCF_047461555.1 Synechococcus sp. WC101 | reverse complement strand
GCCAACCTGCTTAAGAAAGTCAGCAGAACCTTGGGGCTTTGCCTTCAGGAACTGTCTAGAGGCGCTTTGACAACGCCTTTGCGACGACCGTGTAAGAATCCCCCGCCTTCAGGCCGGGGAGGATGTCAATTGGTTAAGTCGTCAACCCAGGGATCCCATTGCCCCAAGGTGGTTGGCCAGCGCCCCCAGGCTGGCATAGACACCCTGGAGAGAGGCAAGGGCTTGATCCCAAAGGGTGTGGGTCAGCGACCACCTGTCCAACCCCATGGCACCGCACAACAGCAGCAAGTAGAGGTTGGCAAAGGTGAAGAGGGAGGCTGCCCGCTCCCGGCTGTGCGGCTCCTGGAGCAACTGCACCGCCTTCCAAATTAGAAGGGATCCCAGCAGGGTCGCCGCGCTCAAGTAAAAGGATCCCAGCACGTGCAAAGGGTAAACCAGCAGTAGACTGACCGGCACCAGCAACAGGGCGTAGAGAAGAATCTGGGCGGCAGTCGGCCTTTCTCCGGCCACCACCGGCAGCATCGGCACCCCGGCGCGGGCATAGTCTTCTCGCTTTAAAATCGCTAGGGCCCAGAAGTGGGGCGGGGTCCACAAAAAGATGAGGGCAAACATCACCCAAGCAGCCCAGCTCAGCTCGCCCGTAGCCGCTGCCCAGCCCACTAAAGGGGGGATCGCCCCCGCTGCTCCGCCGATGACGATGTTCTGGGGGCTGGAACGCTTCAGCCAGTGGGTATAGACCCCTACATACACCAGGATCCCCGCCATGGCCAAGCTGGCAGCCAGCAAATTGGTAAAACAGGCCAGCAAGCCAAAGGACATCACAGCCAGGATCCCGGCAAACCTCAGGGCATGGCGTGCCCGAATGCGGCCAGAAGGCAAAGGACGATGGCGGGTTCGCTCCATCATCCGATCAATATCGGCGTCGTACACCATGTTGATGACATTGGCTGCTGCCGCCGCCATCCCCCCCCCCAAGAGGGTGACGCCAAACTTGAAAGGATCCGTATTGCCCGCCATCCACATGGCTCCAGCCGTGGTCATCAGCAAGAGGGCGATGATCTTCGGCTTCACCAACTGGCTATAGCTGCGCAAAACCTGCGCAAGACTTTGGTGATGGCCAAAAGGGATCCCTGTCACCGTGTTCTGACAAGGATCTGGACGGTAGGTTTGAAGGATATCTGCCATGGAACTACTTGCCGTTGATTTCTGCGGCCGCGGCTACCCTCCGAGGGCTCCGGGGAGAGCTTCCTTCCTCCTGGCTTTCAAGGCTGTTGCTCGTACGCCAGGCCAGCACCGTAAAGCCCAGCAAGCACCCCAGCAAAGCTGCCCCAATCATCTGGTGGGCTACCGTCAAGGGCTCCACCTGCAGCCGGTAGCGATAGGTAAGAACGCCAACCCCTACTTGCGCCAGCAAAAGGCCCACCGAACCATGGCCCAGCAGCTTGAGAATCCGCGGGAGCTGCCGGCGTCGCCAACTTGTGGCCACCGCCACCACCAACACCGCCAGTGTGGCCGGAGCCACCCCCAGCAAGTGACCGTTCATCACCCCACACAGCTCGCCAGCAGCTAAGCACTGGTGCAACGCCCATTGGGAAGCCACCAAAGCTCCGAGAAGGCTCTGGACGTACACCAGCAGCACTGCCCCCAAGCCGAGCCAGGGCAAGTAGCCAACAGAAGCTCTCCCCTCCTCCGAAGGAGCGACGCTTGGCAGGGCCAGCAATCCCAAGGTGAGCAGCGTGGCAAAAAACAGCAGGCCCGTGCCCAGGTGAGCCGTCACAATGTCAAAGCGCAACAGCTCCGTTACCGTCAGCCCGCCCAGGATCCCTTGGGCCACGACCAAGACAAAAGCCCAGCTCAGGCCCCAGGGCAGCCAAGCGGGCAAGGCCTTGCGCTTCAGCCAGGCAAACCCCGTTAGCAGCAGGGTGGCCAAGCCCACCCCAGCAGCCACCAGGCGGTGAAACCACTCCAGAAACACCTGCAGGTTCATCTGCTCAGTGGGGACAAGCTCTCCATAGCAGAGGGGCCAATCTGGACAGGATAAGCCAGCATTCATGACTCGAGTGGCACTGCCCAGTCCCATCAACAGCCAAGTGGCCGCTGCTAAACCCAGCAAGGCTTGCCCCATGCGCAGGGAAAGCTCCCTAGACGGCAAGGGATGAGCGTGAGATTGGGAAATCGAAGAGTCCATCGCCGTTGAAAAAGTTATTGCAAGTCAATCCAAGCTCGGAATAATCTGCATAAAAAATAATCGAGATCGATACTTAAGCTATCCATTTCAGTTAGCGAACTTAATTCAATAGGTCTTTGAGGTCTAACTGGCTCAGCATCTAGCTATAGGCAGACAAGGAGACTGACTCCCCTGTAACGGATCCTAAATGCAGACTTGCGGCTGGCGAAGGCTTTTTAAGAATTTCTTTGTGCTGAGCCACGCCTCCTCTGCATGCATCGTTCATCTTCCAGAAGCTCTGTCGATCCTGCCAATCAAGCCGCTCCCCTCTACCAATTCCCAGCGATGAAGATTCTGAAGAGATCCCTAAGCCTGGGCAATCCTCTCCAGCTCCCGTGACCTAAATGGATATGAAGGATGGGTGTGGCCCGCTTCGGCTCTGTTCGCAGAACAGATTTTGTCTAGGGCGGGCGTGCCTTGCATTTGCAGTGGGGAAGAGCAGTCGTGAGTGCGCTCAGTAACATCATTTTGGTGGGTATTGGGGTTCTGCTGACCCTGGCCAGCCTCTGGTATGGCCAGAATCACCATCTGCTTCCCGAAGCAGCGGCCAACTCGGCTCCTCTGTTCGATAGCCTCTTCAACAGCACGATCACCATCGCCACGGGGATCTTTTTGGTGGTGGAGGGGGTGCTTCTCTACTGTGCCATCCGTTACCGCAAGCGGCGGGGCGACCGTGGGGATGGGGATCCCAACCACGGCAACGTGCTGCTGGAGATCGTCTGGACAGCGGTGCCAGCAGTGATCATCCTCTGGCTGGGCCTGGCCAGCCTCGATGTCTATCAGGCGGTGTATGGGGGCGCCGATGTGGGCGGTCACATCCACACGGCCATGGCGATGGAGCCCTCCCAAGACTCAGCAGCAGGGGATCCGGACTATGCCTACACTCCCGCGCTGCTGCCCGGAAAGGAGATGGGCCAGCCGGAGCTGGTTGTCCAAGTTCAGGGCATGCAATATGCTTGGGTATTCACTTATCCGGAGTCGGGTTTGGTGGCTGGCGAGCTGCACCTTCCTCTTAACAAGCGGGTGCGCCTTAATATGACGGCTCTGGATGTCAACCACGCCTTCTGGGTGCCGCAATTTCGCCTCAAGCAAGATCTCATTCCGGGCCGAGAAACCCACTTGGAGTTTGTGCCCACGCAGTTGGGAACTTACCCCATCGTCTGCGCCGAGTTGTGTGGCCCTTACCATGGGGTGATGGCCGGGCAACTAATTGTGGAGACGCCGGAAGAGTTCGAGCGCTGGCAGCAGGAGCAAGTTTTGGCCGCCGGTGGAGAGGGTGGCGCCCTTGCCCTGGCGGCGGACTCGCCGTCACTGCCTCTCCAGCACGGGCATCGTCTGGAATTTTCTCCGTCGGAGTCTGCCTTTGTCCAAGTTCACCGGCAACGTTTGGGCCTCTCGCCGGCTGAGCTGGCCTCTCTCCAACTCCCCCTTGACGCACATTCTGGTGACGCCAGTAGGAGCTTCTTGCCATGACCCAGCTACAGGACAATCCCACCCTTGCCGCTGCCCCCAAAGCCAGCCTGGATCCTCCCGCCGAGCCTTGGTGGCGCTTTTTTACCTTCTCCACCGATCACAAGGTCATTGGGATCCAGTATTTGGTGACCACCTTTTTCTTCTACTTGGTGGGGGGAGCGCTGGCCACAGCGGTACGGGCGGAGCTGGCTACCCCAGAGGCGGACTTTCTCGGCTTTGAGCGCTACAACGGGGCCTTTACCCTGCACGCCACGATCATGATCTTTTTGTGGATCGTGCCGGCTTTGATGGGGGGCTTTGGCAACTACCTGGTGCCGCTGATGATCGGGGCGCGGGACATGGCCTTTCCCAAGCTGAACGCCGTCGCCTTTTGGCTGGTTCCACCCAGTGGCCTTTTGCTGCTGGCCAGCTTGTTTATCGAGGCCCCCTCAGCTGGCTGGACCTCGTATCCGCCGCTGAGCCTCATCAGTGGCAAGGTGGGAGAAGAGCTCTGGATCTTGAGCATTTTGCTGGCCGGAACCTCTTCGATCCTGGGGGCCGTGAACTTCATCACCACCATCCTCAAGATGCGCCTGCCCGGCATGAAGATGGAGGATATGCCCTTGTTCTGCTGGGCGATGCTGGCCGCTTCCATCATCACGCTCATTGCAACGCCGGTTCTGGCGGGGGCGCTGATCCTGCTCAGCTTTGACCTGTTGGCGGGCACGGCTTTCTTCAACCCCAGCGGCGGCGGGGATCCGGTGGTGTACCAGCACATGTTCTGGTTTTACTCCCACCCGGCGGTGTACATCATGGTTTTGCCGGTGTTCGGCATGATCTCGGAGATCTTGCCGGTGCACGCCCGCAAGCCCATCTTTGCCTACAAAGCCATTGCCTACTCCAGCTTGGCCATCTGTTTTTTGGGCTTGATTGTCTGGGTTCACCACATGTTTACCAGCGGCACTCCCGACTGGATGCGGGTGTTTTTCATGATCGCCACCATGGCCATTGCCGTTCCCACCGGGATCAAGGTGTTTAGCTGGCTGGCGACTCTCTGGGGCGGCAAGATCCACTTCCGCTCGGCCATGTTGTTTGGCATGGGCTTTATCTCCATGTTCGTCATCGGCGGCTTGAGCGGGATCATCCTTGCTTCGGTGCCGTTGGATATCCACGTCCACGACACCTACTTTGTGGTGGCCCACCTACACTACGTGTTGTTTGGCGGCAGCGTCTTTGGCATCTATGCCGGCCTCTACCACTGGTTCCCCAAGATGACCGGGCGGCTGCTGAACGAGTTCTGGGGGCGGGTGCATTTTGTGTTGACCTTTGTCGGCTTCAACATGTGCTTTTTGCCGATGCACAAGCTGGGCCTGATGGGCATGCCCCGCCGCGTGGCCCAGTACGACCCGCAATTTGCCGACCTCAACTGGATTAGCTCCGTAGGGGCTTTTGTTCTAGCCATTTCCACGCTGCCCTTCTTGGTGAACGCCATCTACTCCTGGGTGGCCGGGCCCAAGGCCGGCGACAACCCCTGGCAGGCTCTAACCCTGGAGTGGGCGACTTCTTCCCCGCCGCCTGCCCACAACTTCTACGGGGATCCCATTCTGCTGACCGGCCCCTACGACTACGGCCTGCACAGCAAGGAGACTTTGGATTACTTTGCCGCCCAGTTGCAGAGCTTGCGGGAGCTGGCGTTGGCGGAAGCAGAGCCTACGACTTCTTCTTAGCAGGGGGTCTCCATCTTCTACTCACCGGGCATTCCAGTCTTGATCCCGGCTGGGCTGGCCACACGGTCTCAGGAATTCTAAGGTTCGATTGGTTTATTTTTTGAGTGGAGAAGAATATGCAAGGATCCCTTGCTGCTGATGCCTTGATAGCCGGCCACACTCAGGCCCACACCGCTCACGCTGAGCACCCAGATCATCGCATTTTTGGTCTGCTGATGTTCTTGGTGGCGGAAGGCTGCTTATTCTTGGGCCTGTTCATGGCCTACTTGGCTTACAGCCTCACGGCCCCCGTCTGGCCGCCGGAAGGGACGCCGGAGCGGGAATTGCTCTTGCCTGGGATCAACACGGCGATTTTGCTCGCCAGCAGCTTGGTTATCCACCAGGCCAAGCCCGCCATCCAGGCCAATAACGTCAAGGGGCTACGGCTGTGGTTTGCCCTCACTGCCCTGATGGGTGCGATTTTCTTGGCCGGGCAGCTCTACGAGTACAGCCACCTGGAGTTTGGCCTTACCACCAACTTGTTTGCCAGCACCTTCTATGTCTTGACCGGGTTTCACGGGCTACATGTGGCGGCGGGGCTGCTGTTTATTTTGGCGGTGCTTTGGCGATCCCTGAAGCCGGGTCACTACAGCGCCCAACACTACTTTGGCGTCGAGGCTGCTGAGATCTACTGGCACTTTGTGGATGGGGTTTGGATTGTGCTGTTTATCCTGCTCTACCTACTCTGAGTTCCGAAGAGGGATCCTCCCTGGTGAAGGATCTGATCCCGGTGGGTAGGCTGCCCGTTGCTAGAACTGTCCCTGAACGAAAAGGCTCAGGATTTCTGGAGAATGGCCACAATCTGGATCAGAGCCTCTTGAAACACTTCTCGCTCCGGTTGACCTTGCTTGAGCTGATACTCCAGTTGTAAAAGTTGCTGCATCACCTGCAGCAGCGCCGAGCTTTTTAGGGATCCCACCTCTTTTTGGAGAAAATAAACCCGGTTGGGATTGGCAATCTCTGCTTTTTGGGCGATGACTTTGGGATCCCGTTCTCCCTCCTCCAGCAATAGCTTTACCCACAGCCAGGTGCGAAATTGCCCCACCAACACCGCCAGGATCTTCAGGGCCGGCTCGTTGTGATCCAAAAGATGGGCCAGGATGCGCAGGGCCTGATCCAAGTTGCCCTGGCGCAGGGAGGCGGCCAGTTGAAAGCTGTTGTAGGCGCTGGCGGGCACCAAAGCCTCGATTTGCTCAGGGGAGATGGGATCCCGTTGGTTGACCGTAAACAAAGCCAGCTTTTCCAGTTCCATCGCCAAGCGGCGGGAGTCGTTGCCCACGGCTTCCGCCAACTTCTGGGCTGCCTCTGGGCTGAGCTTGAGATCCCGCTGCTGGGCCTCGCTGTGTACCTGCTTGAGAATGCCCTCTTCATCCCAGGGGGCCAGTTGGGAAAACTCGCGGACAATGGCCACTTTTTTTAGGAGCTGGGTAGATTTGAGCCGACCGTCCGGCTTGCTGCTAGTGGTCAAGAGCAAATGGGTGGTGGGAGGCAAATAGGCTAACGTCCGCTCCAGTTCCCTTACCCACTCTTCCGGACAATCCTGGGTGAGCGTCGTCTCTTCCAGCCAAACCAGGCGAGCGTTGGATCCCAGGGGCGGGGTCATGGCCAGGTTAAGTCCGGCCAGTGTGGACTCCGGCGGCAGGCGATCGTAGTTAAAAGCGGCCCAGTCGGGATCCAGCACTTGCTCCCGCAACTGGTGCACCGCCTGCATCAGCCGATAGGTGTCATCTCCCCAGTAAAGGTAGACAGGCATACTCCCCCAAGTCCCCTCAGCTTGGTCTCCAGCTTTTTTCCGTAGTTTGCTTACGTTAATCAGCGGCAGGTTCCGGGTCTTTATCCGGGATCTTCCGGAGAAAGCCTGGCCAAGTTTCAGCTTCTTTTCTCTCTAAAAAAACGCCAGCTTTGCATGATCTAGCTTGGCAAATTCTGTATTCCCACTGAAGAACTATCATCAATCTTCTCCTAAGCTGGGCTTAGAGACGGGGTTGGAGGGAGGGCTGCAAGCGTATGGACACCATTGGCGAACTGGAGTTCAAGGTGCAGGTTTTAGCCCGCTGCCTGGGATCTGCTCTGGGTTTAGGCCGGCCTATTCGTGTGCAAATTCATTATTGTAATCCCCAAGTCTTCAATGCAGGCCAGTTGGGAGCAGGGGTTTCCCCTTTCAACTCTGAAGAGGTTGGGAAATCCCAGCCCCACCCGCTAGCCTCGTTTGCCTAAAGGGCGCTTCGAGGTCGGCGAGGCAGCTAACTCTAGCAATGAGTCTGCGAGTTCTAGAAGGGGGATCCCGCTTGCCTTCCCGCCCTTGCCCCTGTTCGCTGGGGAGATAAACTCGGAAGATAGGCCTGAAGCACAAGTGCCCAGGGCGCTGGAAGGAGCCATGGAACGAGCAACGCGACTGTGGCGCGGCCTGCTGCTGCGGGATTTTCCTATCGAGTCCTGGTGGCAGGGCAGCCTTTTAAGCCGAGTGTCGGGATCCCTGCGGAGTTGGGGCAAAAGCAGCCTACTGGTGCAAACCTCTGACTGGATCGGTTTGGGCCTGGTGCTGCTGTATTGGGTCTTTTCGGCGCAAAGCTCCACCGGCATCCTAGGTCTGATTTTGCTGGCCATGGCGTCGCTTGTGGTCTTGGGCTGGCTGGTGGAAACCCCAACTTGGCTGCCCGTCCATCTGCCCCTAGGCCTGTTTTGGGGAATTGCCACCCTGGCCACGATCCTTTCGCCGGTTCCCTATGCAGCGCGGGAGGGCTGGCTGAAGTTGACGCTCTACCTGGCCGGCTATCTGCTGCTGCAGCGTCTGCTTCGCCAACTGCAGTTTCGGGATTGGATCGTCGGATCCCTGCTTTTGGTCAGCTTGGCGATGGGGGTCTATGGCCTGCGGCAATACTTTTACGGGGCTGCCGAGCTGGCCACCTGGGTGGATCCGGAATCGGGCTTGGCAGGCCTGACGCGGGTGTACAGCTATCTGCGCAACCCCAATTTGTATGGGGGCTACCTGGTTCCGCTCCTCCCCCTGGGGCTGGCTGCCATCTTCCTCTGGCCGGGCTGGGGGATCAAGCTCCTGGTGGGGTTTACAACCGCCGTCAACTTCATCTGCCTGGTGCTGACCTACAGCCGCGGCGCCTGGATTGGCGGCCTAGCAGCGCTGGGAATGATGGCGGTGCTGCTGGCGCAATGGCACACCCCCCACTTGCCGGCCCGTTGGCGGCGTTGGACGCTGCCGGCTCTGTTGGGAGGGGGAGCAGCCGCGCTGTTGCTTGCCATCCTAACAGTACGTCCCCTGCGGCTGCGGGCTCAGAGTCTCTTTTGGGGACGGCTAGATACCAGCAACAATTTTCGCCTCAACGTCTGGGCCGCCGTGCTGGAGATGATCCGCGACTTTCCCATCTTGGGGATCGGCCCCGGCAATGTCGCCTTTAACCGCGTCTATCCCCTCTACCAGCGAGGCAACTTCAGCGCCCTCGGGGCCTACTCGGTGCCGCTGCAACTCACACTGGAGACCGGCTTCGTCGGATCCCTGGCTTTTGCCTGGTTTTTGCTGGTGCTCTGGGATCACGGCTGGAGAGGCTGGAACACTTTGCTCAGCTCCCGGGATCCCCAGGGCCTGTGGGTAGCAGCCGGCTTAGCGGCTTGCACTGGCATGATGGCCCACGGCCTGGTGGATACCATCTGGTACCGTCCCCAGGTGCAAATGCTGTGGTGGCTGGCGGTGGCTCTTATCACCGCCAGCTCGGCTGCTGGCAGCCCCTAGCCAAGCGACCAAACTCCTGAGGCGCTGCCGGAGACTTCCTCCCCCTAGCCTGCCCCTATTCCGAGCTTTTGCCTTGACGAGAGCAAATCCAAAGTGTTAAACATCCTGCAAGAGATAAAAAATGTATTTGGATTTACAATTTGCAGGTGCTAGCAGTGTTAGAAATTAGCGGAATTGTTGGGGATATGGGAGGCCAATGAAAAAGATCGAGGCTGTAATCCGGCCCTTCAAGCTTGATGAGGTGAAGGTAGCCCTGGTTAATGCCGGAATTGTCGGCATGACCGTAACCGAGGTGCGGGGGTTTGGTCGGCAGAAAGGACAGACTGAGCGCTATCGGGGATCCGAGTACACCGTCGAGTTCCTGCAGAAGCTAAAGGTGGAGATCGTGGTCGAGGATGACCTGGTGGATACGGTGGTGGAGAAGCTAATTGCAGCAGCTCGCACGGGCGAAATTGGGGACGGCAAGATTTTCATCAGCCCCGTCGAGAAAACCATCCGCATCCGCACCGGTGAAATGAACCAAGACGCCCTGTGAAGGAGCTGTTTTTGCAGTCTCTCACCTCAGCCTCATCTTGGCTTGGGAGGTGGCGGGGCGTATCTTTTTGTTGTAATGGCGTTGCCAAAAGTACCGTCTTGCTAGGTGAGTCGAAGAACATGTCTACAATGATGATCCAAAGGCTCAAAGGCCAAGTAGTGCAGCGGCTCTGGCGACCAGCTCAGTGGGGCTTAGCTGCTGCGCTGACGATTTCCCTGGTTTTTCTACTTGGTCAGGAGAGCGCCTTCGCTCAGGATGCCGAAGCTGTCCAGGAAAACGCCAACACCATCTGGACACTGGTGGCGGCAGCCTTAGTGTTCTTCATGCAAGCTGGCTTTGCCATGGTGGAGACGGGCTTTACCCGCTCCAAAAATGCTGCCAACATCATGATGAAAAACCTAATGGACTTCTGCATGGGCTGCTGCGCCTTCTGGTTCATTGGGTTTGGCCTGATGTTTGGCCAGAATGGCGGCTTCTCCGGCAGGAGCTGGTTTGCTTTTAGCTGGCAGCAAGCCCACGAAGCAGGGGACTGGCCTTTTACGTTCTTCGTCTTTCAGATGGTCTTTGCCGCCACCGCTGCCACCATCGTTTCCGGCGCCATGGCGGAGCGCACCAAGTTCGTGGCCTACCTCATCTACTCTGTCGTCATCTCTGGGCTGATCTACCCCATCTCGGGGAGCTGGGCCTGGAATGGCCTGTTCGGCGACTACAACGGCGGCACCAAGGGCTGGTTGGAAAACCTGGGCTTTATCGACTTTGCCGGGTCAGGGGTGGTGCACCTGGTGGGAGGCGCTGCCGCATTGGCCGGGGCAATGGTGGTTGGCCCTCGCATTGGCAAGTACGGCCCCAATGGGGAGCCGCGGGCGATTCCTGGCCATAACTTGCCTCTGGGGATGTTGGGGGTGTTTATCCTTACCTTGGGTTGGATTGGGTTCAACGCCGGCTCGACCACAGCCGCCAGCCCCGATGTTGGCTGGATCGCCATGAACACGCTGCTGGCAGCTTCGGCGGGAGCCATTGGGGCGATGATCACCTGCTGGGCGCATTTTGGCAAGCCGGATATGACCTTTGCGGCCAACGGGGTGCTGGCCGGCTTGGTAGGGATCACCGCTCCTTGCAACACCGTCCACCCGCTGGGAGCTTTGATCATTGGGTCGGTTGCCGGGATTCTGGTGGTGATCTCGGCGGTGATCTTGGATACGGTGCTGAAAGTTGACGACCCGGTGGGCGCCATTTCGGTACACGGTACCTGTGGCCTCTGGGGGCTGTTGGCGGCAGGGATCCCTTGGTTTGCCCATGCCGAGTCAGGAGTGACCTGGGAGCAATTTGGGGTGCAGGTCGTGGGGGCTCTAGCCTATTTCTTCTGGCCCTTTATCACCTGCTTGATCCTGTTTTTGATCCTCAAGGCAACCGTTGGCCTGCGCACCAGTGCCGAAGAGGAGCTGGCCGGCTTGGATGTGGGCGAGCACGGTAACGTGGCCTACCCGGATTTTGTAAGCGCTGCAGCCAATTTGGAGCAGCCTTGAGGCGGGGCCGAGGGTTGCTGTGCCGGCAATCCTGAAGGGGGCCAAGCGGGCCCCCCCTTACTTTAAACTGGAAAGCGGCTGGATGTTCTTGCAGCTTCATGCACCTCTTGATCCCGGCGGCCGGCAGTGGCAAGCGGATGGGGGCGACGGTCAACAAGCTGCTGTTGCCGCTTTTGGGCCGGCCAATTTTGGCTTGGACGCTGGAAGCTGCAGCTCGGGCCTGCTCCATTGAGTGGATTGGCATTCTCTGCCAGCCCCACGACTGGCCAGCCATCGAGGCCATCGTAGCGGCAGTTGCTCCGGCCAAGCCAGTACAGCTTCTGCTGGGAGGAGCCACGCGGCAGGAGTCGGTTTACAGGGGAGTTGAGTATCTCTATAGCCTGGGAACGGTAGAACGGGTGCTGATCCACGATGGGGCCCGCTGCCTGGCTACGCCGGCGCTCTTTGATCGCTGCAGCGCTGCCCTACAGCAGGTGGATGGCTTGGTTGCGGCGATCCCTGTCAAAGACACGATTAAAGTGACCGAGAGCGGCCCCAAGGGGATCCAAATCCAAGCGACGCCAGAGCGCAGTCGACTGTGGGCAGCGCAAACGCCCCAGGGCTTTCGCCTGTCGTTGCTGTGGCAAGCCCATCGGGAGGCGCTGGCCCAGGGGTGGCAGGTAACCGATGACGCAGCCCTATTCGAGAAGCTGGGTTGGCCGGTTTACATCGTGGAAGGGGAGGAGTCTAACCTGAAGTTAACCACCCCCTGGGATCTGGTGCTGGCCGAGCAAATTCTCCAGCAGCGCCTTGAGCTGGCGCGCTAGCTCAACTCACTATGGCGATGGCCCTGACGCAGAGCCGCCTTTTGCCACACCCGACTGCGCCAGCGGCTGAGCAACAGGCCGGCCAAGCCGGCGACATAGATCAGCATGGCCAACCAGCCCCCCACAGCCCCCCATCCCAACCCCGGCAGGAAGGGGATCCAACTGTGGGAAAAGATCAGCATCTGCGCCAAAGGCAAGAAAAAGAGCCAGCTCATCCCGAGCATGATCGCCATGGGGGCCCGCACGTCTCCCGCGCCGCGCAGGGATCCCGCGGCAGAGAAGTTGATGCCATCGAAGAGAAACGAAACCGCGATGATCTGCAAAAGCCTCCCCCCCAACTCCACAATCGCCGCGGCGTTGGCATCTGTCCCGGCCACGAACAGGCCGAGCAAGGCTTCTCTAAAAAGCGCCAGCCCGCCGCCGATCACGGCCATGTAGCCGACCGTCCAGGCTATCACCGCATTCCCCAAGCGCATCGCCCAAGCCGGCTGCCCGGCGCCAACGGCCTGGCCCACCAGGACGGTTGCCGCCTGTTCCAAGCCGAGGGCCGGCAAATAGGCAAAGCGAGACAACATCAGACACAGGTGGGCCGTTGCCCCCTCCACAGCCCCCAACTGGCCCAGCAGCAACTGAAACACCGTGAAAGAGCTCATGTCCGCCAAAGCGTAGATCCCCATCGGCAGGCCCAGCCGCAGCAAGGGCCGCAGGGACTTGTGAGCCAAAAGCCAGGTTTGCCGCGTAGCGTAGTCGCGCTGGATCCAGGTCGAGAGAAACAGCAGCAGGTAAAGGGCCAGCTCCCCGTATTCCGACAGGATCGTGCCCCAGGCGGCTCCGGCAATCCCCCAGCCCAGGCCGAAAATGAACAGGGCATTGAGGATGCCGTTGAACAGCACGCTCCAGCCACTCACAGGGTGATCCAGGTGCAACCAATGCCGTTAAAAAAACCCGCCAAGGCAAAGCTGCCCAAGAGAGCGGATCCCCCCCAAACGCGAACTTGCCAATAATCTGCCGCTTGCTCCGCCACCCCCGCCGGCAGGGGCAGCCCTGAATACAGCAAGCTCCCCAACAGCGACAAGAGGCCACAAAGGGGCAATAGGCCCAACCCCAGCTCAACTCCCGACCAGGCATAGCGAGAGGCCCCCTTCGGATCTCCGCCGGCGTAGGTTTGCGCCACCAAGGTTTGCACTGCTCGCCCCAGACTCATGAAAGGGGTCAAGGCCACTTGGGTGGGCAACCAAGCGGCGTTCATCCCGGCCAAGGCTTGGCTGGAGATCTGGCCGATAAACCAGGTGTCGGTTATGCCCATCAGCGCCTGAATGCCAGCGCTGAGCGCCAAGGGCATCGCCAACCTCAGCACAACCCCATGATCCACCCCTGGGATCCCGCGGGCATCCAGCCGCTGCGCTACAACTCCCATGTCCTCCCTGCTCGCCCGTGGCACGCAAAAGCGCGCAACCCTCTGCCCAGGCAGCCTGTATTCTATTGTACTACACATAATACAGGCCAGGTCAAGGGACAGAGCCTGCAGGGGATTCCATCCTCGGGGG
>NZ_JANSHG010000054.1:0-13759 GCF_047461555.1 Synechococcus sp. WC101 | reverse complement strand
AAGTTGGGTGGCGCAAAGGTGTTTAGATGCCCAAAGTGCAACCATAGGCTACCACGAGATTGGCAAGGCGCTCTGGGCGTTATGCTCAGGGCTTTGCGGGATACCGCCTTTCTGTTTGGACTCCGTCCCGCTAACGCGGTCGCGTCAGCATCGCGTAGTGACAACGGAAACGGACAGAATGCTATCGCTTCACCGCTGAGCAGTAATGCTCAGCAGTGTTCAGCGTAAATGTATCAGTACCGGGCAGACTCGCAGCAAGGCGACCAAGGCTCAGCGCTGTTCTACGACGGGAAGCTAGTTTACCTGTCAGCAGTAGGGCCAGTCGTTTCTAATTCTTGAGAGATTGAGCTCAGGGGAGTTGGCCCTCACCCCCAGCCCCTCTCCCAGGGGGAGAGGGGAGCTAGAGATAGTGCTTCGCGCTGCCGGCGCCTTCGCGACAGCGTTGCGTAGCAATAACGACGTAGAGAAACGTTGCATCTATTTGAAATGACTATATCTGTCAAGTCATTACAAAGCCACTGCAGGGGATATACAGTCATTCTGGATGAGCTTAAGACTTTTCCCCCGCGCTTTACAGCAAAATAGGCGATTGTTCAACAAGGGATCCGCCCAAGCGCTCCACGCTGCCATTGCGACTACCCCCAGCCCCTCTCCCAGGGGGGAGAAGGGCCAGGCGGCACTGTTTGGGTTTTGGCGCGATAAAGAAGCTGAGTGCCTTTCTCTAACTCAGGGTGGCTACGGGCTGGGCTTCTACCAAAAGCTGCTGGGTTTGCAAGTCGAAGATAGTGGCCAACAGCCGCCGCGAGGCATCGACGGCAAATTCCACCTTGAGGCGATCTTCTCCTGCCCGACCTGGGGGCTGCAGGCGGGCCAGACAAGCCGGCTCAGCACCCAGGGATCGAAAATCGGTTTGTCGGGTAAGTTGGCGGCTGCTCATGCGCCCCAGCTCGTCATAGACCACCTCAGCCTGGGCCACCTGGGCCACTTCCCCCACATCGAGTCGAATTTCGGTCTGGCCATCGTTGGCCACCTGCAAGATCAAGGGCTCGGAGCGTCGGCAAGGGTAGGGGCTGCCCCGCTCGAAGAGGGGATAGTAGATGTAACTTTTTTGCCAGGGATCCCAGAGGCGGATGGCGTAGCTGTGGTGCAGGCGATCCTCGAGCTTGACCTGGCGGCCCACCTGCAGAGCGCCCAGGGCCACGGCGTCGAAGGGGCGCTCGCAGCGGACTTTCTTTTTGCCGAAGTAGGAGCGGAGCAGCTCTTGGACTGCCGGCAGTTGGGAGCTGCCTCCCACCAGGAGCACCTGCTCAATTTGGCTTTTGCCCACTCCCCTTGCCTGGGCGCTGAGCAGCACCTCGTCTAGGCACTGGCGGATCTGGTCGAGGAGCTGGTGGGTTTCTAAAATCTCCTCCAGCGCCTGCCGATTCAAGCGCAGCTCATAGGCAGTTAGAGTCTCGTCGTCGAACCAACTGCCCACAGCCTCCGGCTGGGCAGAAAGGGCGATCTTGAGCTGTTCTGCCTGCTCCAAAAGCGTCATCCAGCTCAGGGCCCCCAGCTGCTGCCGGCTCAGCCCCAGTTGCCCCAGCAGGTATTCGGCTATCCAGATGTCGATATCCACCCCGCCCACGTAGGCGTCGGCCTTGGCGATCACCTCTGCCTTGAGGACGGGGTTGCCCGGCTGGGGGGCAAGGGTGCGCACCAGGCTGAGATCCAGGGTGCCGCCGCCGAAATCCACCACCAGCACCACGGATCCCGGCTGGCCGACCGCATAGCCCAGGGCAGCGGCAGTGGCCTCGTCCACAATTTGAACGGGATCCCCGGCCACCCCCCGCAGCCAGTTCAAGTAGCGCTCAAAGGAGCCGACGGGAGCGGTAAACACCACCTGTTGCGGCTGCAGGTATTCTTGCTGGACGGCTTCCATCACCGCCTGCAAAAAAGCCTGAGCCACCCTCTCGGCGTCGTAGCGCTCCCCATCGAGAATCCGCGGTGGGGGGACAAACTCCGCCACCAGATCCCGCTTGAAGCCCTGAAACAGCCGCTGCGGCTCCACTGCCCCCCAACGCCCGGCCCGCACCGTTTCCCCCACCAAGAGCTGGCCTTTTCCCTTGACATAGACCAGGCTGGGAATGGCCGAGTAGCCCGGGCGGGAAAGGCCGGGAAAGCTGAGCAGGCGGGGCGCTTCTTGGACGGGATCCCAAACTGCCACCACAGTATTGCTGGTGCCGAAATCGATAGCCAGCGTTGCTTTGGGGACAGGTGCCATCAGCTCAATCCTCCGGGCAGCGAGCGGCTGACTTTGGCCGGGCAGAGGATGTAGTCTTTCCGGCGGTAGCCGACAAAGCGGATGTAGACGGGATCCCCTGGCCGAATGTCCGGCTGATCCGGCTGGTGCAGTTGCGGGTCGAAGGGGACGGACTCAAGAGGGCTGCCGATGGCTTCATACCCCCACTGCTGCAGCAGGGCATCCAGCGACCGGAAGAGGGCCGTCACGTTTTGGGCCGGCCAATCGGGCTTGCGCCGGGCAATCTCGCGGACGGTGGGGTAGCTGGTCAGCAGCGGCTGCAGCAGGGAAAAGATCGCTTCTGCAGTGTTCGAGCCCCTTGGACTAGGGTCGCCACCGCCAAGCAGGGATCCCAACTCCCACTCTAAAGCGGCAGCCAGCTTCTGCAGTTGCTCCAGGCGCAGGGATCCCCACTGCCCTTGGCGCACCTGATCGAGGGCGCGGCGGCTGATCCCCGCCCGGGCTTGCAGAGCCTGCCAAGAGGAGAGGCCAACGGCTTGCATCCGTTCCCGCAGCCAACTGTCCAGCGGTCTCTCGGCCATGGGGTTTTGCCAGGGATCCCTACGATCATGCCCCAACTTGGGCCTGGGTCAGGGATCCACAAAGCGCAGGGAGCGGGCTATGGCTTCCACGTCCCGGTCGTAGCGCTCGCGCCGGCTGGCCGGATAGACCAATTCAAAGCCAGCCTCTAGAGAGGGGCTGACGAGCTTTTTGAGGTAAAAAATCCGCTGGCCGTCTGGCTCGTAGCCGGAGACCACGAAAAAATCCCGACCAGCAACTTGATAGGTAACTCGGCGTCGGCTTTCCCGGCTGCGCTGCAGCTCCTCTTGCAGGGCGCTGGCGGGCGTTGCTTGAAGAATATTGTACCCACCCCAAACGCGCAGCTCGGCCCCCTCTTTGCCGATGAACACCTGGCCGTCGCCGCTGTCGGATTCCCCTTGGGGGACAAAATCAGCCGGATAGTCGAGGCGATAGCCAAAGCGGACATTGATGTAGGGCTGAAAGCCGGACTGGGCCAGCACCAAAAGAGCGGGTGAGGCCAGGGCCGGGATCCCTTCCCCCCCAAGGAGACCGGCGAGCAGACAGGCTAGGCAAGCAGCAGACTTCATGGTTTTGGTTTCCTCGGATCTGCGGCCATTCTAGGCTCCCTTGTCCTAACCTGCTGCTGGCAAAGGGATCCCTCACCCCCAGCCCCTCTCCCACAGGGAGAGAGGAGTAAGGAAGGGTTTCCAGCTTGTTGATTTGAGGTCGATTAAGTCTGCCGGTTGCTATCGGGGCTTTGCCCGGAGCGTAGCAGTTCAATTTTTTCTCTAGCTCGCTGGATGGCGGCGCAGTTGTCCACCGCTGCCCAGGTGGAGGCCAGAAAAAGTCCAGGGAGAGAAACTTCTCCTTCTTCATCGCTAAACAACACGCCGACAAAAATACACCACCCCAAAAAGATCATTAGCGCTTTCCATCGCCGCGTATAAATGTAGGCCGCAAAAGCCAGCAATAACGACAAAAAGACTGCCGCTCCCTGAGACTTTTGAGAAAGGGCATAGGTGCGGCGCAGCTCTTCGTCCCTGCGCTTTTGATCTTCTTGCTGGAGCAACTCTTGCAGATGCTTGTCCATAAAGGCCGCCCCCAAAATCGGACGGCCTGATCGTAAAAATCCTTGGAAGCCCCCTGTTCAAAGGTGATTTCGGCGGGATCCCACCATCCAGGGCGGCAAATAAGATAGCTTGGACAGTGGCCTTCCCGAGTTTCCATCTTCTGTAGAATAGGGAAACTTGTCTCCTATTGCCGGCTGTCAAGCCCGCGCCAATCCATTTGCCATGACCTCAACTCCTCTTGCTGCCCCTGCCACCTGGGATCCCCTTGACCCGCAGGTGCGTCCGGATCCTCGGGGCCGGTTTGGGCCCTTTGGGGGCCGTTTTGTGCCGGAAACCCTGATGAGCGCCCTGACGGAGCTGGAGGAAGCCTTTGAGCAGCATTGGCGGGATCCCGAGTTTCGCGCCGAGTTCCACAGCTTGTTGCGGGATTTTGTCGGTCGGCCCAGCCCCCTCTACTTTGCCCAGCGGCTGACCGAGCACTACGACGGCCCCCAGATCTACCTCAAGCGCGAAGACCTCAACCACACCGGCGCCCACAAGATCAACAACGCCCTCGGCCAAGTGCTGCTGGCGGTGCGCATGGGCAAGCGGCGGATCATCGCCGAGACCGGCGCCGGCCAACATGGGGTGGCCACGGCAACGGTGTGTGCTCGTTTTGGGTTGGAATGCGTCATCTACATGGGGGCGCTGGACATGGAGCGGCAGGCCCCCAACGTGCAGCGGATGCGCCTGTTGGGCGCTGAGGTGCGGGGGGTGGAATCCGGCACGGCCACCCTCAAAGATGCCCTCTCCGAGGCCATCCGCGACTGGGTAACCAACGTGGAGACCACCCACTACGTCATTGGCACGGTGGCCGGGCCCCACCCCTACCCGAAGCTGGTGCGGGCCTTTCACGATGTCATCGGCCAGGAGACGCGGCAGCAGTGTCAGGAGAAATGGGGAGGGCTGCCAGACGTGTTGCTGGCCTGTGTGGGCGGCGGCTCCAATGCCCTGGGTCTGTTCAACGAGTTTGTCCGCGATCCCCAGGTGCGGCTCATCGGCATCGAGGCTGCCGGGGAGGGCTTACACACCTCCCGCCACGCCGCCACCCTCAGCCGCGGTCGCGTTGGGGTCTTGCACGGGGCCATGAGCTACCTGCTGCAAGATGAAGAAGGCCAGGTGCAGGAGGCCCACTCCATCAGCGCCGGCTTGGATTACCCCGGTGTAGGGCCCGAGCACAGCTATCTGAAAGAAATTGGACGAGCCGAGTACTACGCTGCCACCGATGATGAGGCGGTAGAGGCGCTGCTGCTGCTGTCGCGCCTGGAGGGGATCATCCCGGCTTTGGAGACGGCCCATGCGCTGGCCTACCTGAAAACTTTGGCCCCACAGCTTGGCCCCCAGCAGCGGGTGGTGGTCAACTGCTCCGGGCGGGGCGACAAGGATCTGAACACCGTTTTCAAGTACTTGCAGAAGCGGGGGCATAGCCTAGCCTAGAGTTGGGTTGGCAAGATCCTCAGCTCGTGTCCACCTTTGCCATTCGATCGCTCAGCCTGCTGGCCTTGTTTCTGGGGGCAGGGCTAGGGCTGCTGGCCGGATCCCGGCCAGAGGTTTCTGGGCGCGTTGGCGGGATCCCGTCCCCGGCCACGAGTTCCCCGGCAGGCGCCTTGCCCCGCAACGGCGGGACGGAGGGGATCCCTGCTCCCGTCCAGCCGCAACCCTTGCCCAAGACGCTGCCGGCCCTGGCGCGGCAGGCCATCGCCCACTACTTCGCCACTGGCCAGGTGCTGCCTGCTCCAGAAGAGATCCCGCCCCACTGGCGGCGCCCGGCGGGAGTTTTTGTTACGGTGACCAGGGAGGGACGGCCCCGCGGCTGTTGGGGCAGCTTGGATCCCGGCGGCGAGGATCTGGCCAGGGCCACCATCCGGGCGGCGGTGGGGGCTGTTACTCGCGACTGGCGCTATCGGCCCCTGCAACCCGGCGAGCTGGAGTCGGCTTCTATTCAGGTGGCCATCGTGCGACGGGTGGTGCCCATCCCCTCTCTGGAGCAGGTGGATCCCACCCGCATGGGCCTGTTCATTCGCGCGGGGACACGGGGGGCGGTGTTGCTGCCCGGAGAGGCTCTGACGACGGCCTGGCAGCTCTCCACCGCCAAGCAATTGGCCGGGATCCCTGCCGATCAGCCGGTGGAGCTGTTTCGCGTGGAGGCGGAGCTGTTGCATGAGTTCTGAGGCAGAGCGGTGGCTGGCCGCCGTGGTGGGCAACACCCACGTGCGCTGGGGCTGGTTTGCTGGCGAGAGCTTGGTGAAGGTGGAGCAGTTTCCCGCCCACCAACCCCTATCCTGGCCAGAAGAGACGGAGCTGTGGCTAGCTGCCGTTGGCTCTGCCCCTTTGCCGCCCCGATCCCCCTGGGTGCATTGCCTTGAGCTCTCCCAGGTGCCGCTGCGGGATCCCTATCCCGGGCTGGGGCTGGATCGGGCACTGGCTCTGTGGGCCGCCGGGATCCGCTACGGCTGGCCCTGCTTGGTCATCGACGCCGGCACCGCCTTGACCCTGACGGGAGCTGACGCCGAGGGATCCCTGGCGGGAGGAGCGATCCTGCCCGGCCTGGGGTTGCAGGCGCAGGCGCTGGCCGACCACACCGCCCGGCTGCCCAAAGTGGAGTGGGATCCCGGCGCTCCCATACCCCCCCGCTGGGCCAGGAACACTGGGGCCGCCATCCGCAGCGGCATTCTTCATACCCTGCTGGCCGGCTTGCGGGATTTTCTGGCCGACTGGCGCCGCCGCTTTCCCCAAGGCCCGCTGCTAGTAACCGGCGGCGATGGCGAGCTACTCTACCCCCACCTGCGGCCCCTTGACGCAGAGCTGCGCTGGGATCCCCACCTGGTGTTGCGGGGGATTGCCGGCTGCCGTCAGTTGCACCGCGTCGTCCGCAAGCCTTCTGGTGCAGAATAGAAGACAGTCTCTCCCAGCCGCCTGCGAGCGGGCAGCTTCTTGCTCAGGGATCCCATGGCCAACGGCAACTCCTTCGGCGTCTTGTTTTGCGTCACCACCTACGGCGAGTCCCACGGGGGGGCGGTGGGGGTGGTGGTGGACGGCTGCCCGCCGCGGCTGCCCTTGAGCGAGGCCGACATCCAGGCGGAGCTGGATCGGCGCCGTCCCGGCCAGAGCCACATCACCACGCCGCGCCAGGAGGCGGATCGCTGCCAGATCCTCTCCGGGGTTTTCCAAGGCTTTACCCTCGGCACCCCCATCCACATCCTGGTGCGCAACCAGGACGCCCGCCCCCAGGATTACAGCGAGATGGCCACCACCTTCCGCCCTTCCCATGCCGATGCCACCTACCAGGCCAAGTACGGCATCCGCAACTGGCAGGGGGGAGGGCGGGCCTCGGCGCGGGAGACCATTGGCCGGGTGGCCGCCGGGGCCATCGCCAAGAAGATCCTGCGCCTGGCAGCAGGGGTAGAGATCCTGGCCTATGTGCAGCGGGTCCAAGACGTAGAGGCCCAGGTGGATCCTAGCTCCGTGACGGCGGAGCAGGTGGAAGCCAACATCGTCCGCTGCCCCGATCCAGCCGCGGCGGCGGCGATGATTGAAAAAATTGAAGCAGCGGCGCGGGAAGGAGATTCTCTCGGGGGAGTGGTGGAATGTGTGGCCCGCAATGTGCCCCGCGGGCTGGGCTGCCCGGTGTTCGACAAATTGGAGGCCGACCTGGCCAAGGCGGTGATGTCGCTGCCGGCCAGCAAGGGGTTTGAGATCGGTTCGGGGTTTGCCGGCACCTACCTGACGGGCAAGCAGCACAACGACGAGTTCTACATGACCCCCAGCGGCTGGCGCACCCGCAGCAACCGCTCCGGCGGCATCCAGGGGGGCATCAGCAACGGGGAAGACATCGTCCTGCGGGTGGCCTTCAAGCCCACCGCCACCATTCGCCAGCCCCAAAGCACCGTCACCCTCGACGGGCAGGAGACGGTTTTGGCGGCGCGGGGGCGCCACGATCCCTGCGTGCTGCCGCGGGCGGTGCCGATGGTGGAGGCGATGGTGGCTTTGGTGCTCTGTGACCATCTGCTGCGCCACCACGCCCAGTGCCGATCCCTGGCCTTGCCAGAGGTGCCCATTCCCGCCGTTCCCCTGCCCCACAGCTAGCGGCAGCCGGTCGGAGTCCTTGTATCCTAAGAAAGAGGCGGGATCCCTGTTCATGGCCAAGGCCAAAACCGTCTGGGAGTGCAGCCAGTGCGGCGAGCGCTACCCCAAGTTTTTGGGCCGCTGCGACAACTGTGGCGCCTGGAACACGCTGACGGAGGTGGTCGTCGCCCCCTCTTCTAAGTCTGGGCCACCGCAGCGGCTCGTTCCCCAGCGCAGCCGCGGCAACGGGATGCCCCTGTCGGCCCTTCCCCTCTCCCAAGTCTCCTCGGAGAGCCACCCCCGCCTCTCCTCTGGCTCCGGCGAGTTCGACCGGGTGTTGGGAGGTGGCATCGTGCCGGGATCCCTGGTGTTGATTGGCGGCGATCCAGGCATTGGCAAGAGCACCCTGCTGCTGCAGACTGCTGCGCATCTCGCCAAGCGGGGGCCCATCTTGTACGTGTCGGGGGAGGAATCGGCCCAGCAGATCAAGCTGCGCGCCGCTCGCATTAGCGGGACGGAGTCCTTGCGGCTGGGGATAGAAAGCGAGCAGCTCTACCTATTGGCGGAAACCGACCTGGAGGCCATTGTGGCCGAGATCCAGGCCCTACAGCCCCAGGTGGCGATCATCGACAGCATCCAGGCCATCTTCTGGGGGCAGCTCAGCTCGGCGCCGGGATCCGTTTCCCAGGTGCGGGAATGCGCCGGCCTCTTGATGCGAGTGGCCAAAAAACTGGGGGTGGCCCTGCTCATCGTTGGCCATGTTACCAAAGATGGATCCCTGGCCGGGCCCAAGGTGCTGGAGCACCTGGTGGACACCGTCTTGTACTTTGAGGGGGATCGCTTTCAGAGCCACCGCCTGCTGCGCGCCGTCAAAAACCGCTTTGGGGCGGCCCAGGAAATCGGCGTTTTCGAGATGACCGCCTCTGGCTTGGTGGAGGTGGACAATCCCTCGCAGCTTTTTTTGAGCAGCCGGGATCAGGCCACGCCGGGAACGGCCACCATCGTCGCCTGTGAGGGCACCCGCCCCTTGGTGGTGGACGTGCAGGCCCTGGTCAGCCCCACCAGCTACAGCTCCCCCCGCCGCACCGCCACCGGCATCGAGCTCAACCGCTTTTTGCAGATCTTGGCGGTGCTGGAAAAACGGGTGGGGATCCCGCTTTCCAAATACGACGCCTACATTGCCTCCGCCGGCGGCATCCAGGTGGCCGAGCCAGCTGCCGACTTGGGGGTGGCGGTGGCCGTGGCCGCCAGCTTCCGAGATCGCCAGGTGGATCCCTTTACGGTCTTGATCGGCGAGGTGGGCCTGGGGGGACAGGTGCGCCCGGTGGCGCAGTTGGAGCAGCGCCTCAAGGAAGCCGCCAAGCTGGGGTTCCGCCACGCCATCATCCCCAACAGCCCCGTTTTGGCCGACTCTGGCCTGCGCTTGAGCCGGGTGCAGCGGGTGTTGGAAGCTCTGCTGGTGGCTCTGCCCAGCTCCGAGCCTGGCCAGTGAGAAGGGATCCCCAACTTGCCCAGTTGGGCGGTCGAGCTCCGCCAAGAACCAAGCTACGGGAAAATGTCATAGAATAAAGGTTTGTGCGACAACAGCAACCGGATCCCGGCCCGGATGGGCACACTATCCTACAGACCCTGGCGCAAGAGACTGACCTAAGGATCGACCTATGGCGTTGGTAGCCCTGTTTCTTTTCGTGGTGTACCTGATCGTCTCCAGCTTGAACGCCCAGGCGGAGCGCTAGCTGCTTTCCAAAAGGGATCCGGCCAAAGCTGAGGAGGTCGGGCAGGATTTTTTGTCTCTTGCCCCGCTCCAGGAGGCAGGCCCTCGGCCCAGGGTTGGGCTTCTATCTCTGGTGTGGATTGGAGAAGCTCTCTGGTCGCCTTTTTCCCCAAAACCTTTGCTACCCTCGAGATGGTTCGATATCGGCTCGATTGACCAACAACCGAGCAGTCGCTAGCAGCGGCCCTGCAAAGGATCCCGGCATCATGGTTTCTGCACCTTCTAGCCCCCTCAAGCCCTCGACGCCGGCAGCGGAGTTTCCACCGCCGCCCCCACCCGATATCAGTGACCTGGTGATCGAGGACGACCAGCCTGTGGACAGCATCTACTCGGAGAAGCTGCAGCGCCTGCTCACGAGCGCCCTCTACGCCTCCTTTCAGCCCAGAGCCAAAGACAGCGGCGAGCCGATCCCCTTCCTGGCCACGGCCAACGTCGGCCTGTTCTACGCCCTCAAGCAGCCGCCGCTCGTGCCCGATGTCATGCTCAGCCTGGAGGTAGCTCCCCCCGCCAGCTTCGAGCGCAAGGAAGATCGCACCTACTTTGTCTGGGAGATGGGCAAGCCTCCCGACGTGGTCATTGAGATTGTCTCCAACCGCGAGGGAGAAGAGCTGGGCCGCAAACTCAGGGACTACGCCCGCGCCGGCGTGGGCTACTACGGGGTTTACGATCCTTTGCGGCAACTGCGGGAGCTGCAGGGATCCCCACTGGTTCTTTTTCAGCGGCGGGGGGGAGAGTTGGTTCCCTTCGATTCCACCTGGCTGGAGGAGATTGGCCTGGGCTTGACCCTCTGGCAGGGATCCTTCGAGGGCGTCAACACGGAATGGCTGCGCTGGTGTGACCGAGAGGGCCAAGTTTTACCCACCGGCGACGAAAAGGCCGCCCTAGAGCAGCAGCGGGCCGAGAGAGAACGCCAACGGGCTGAAAGAGAACGCCAACGGGCCGAAAGACTTTTGGAGCTGCTGCGTTCCCACGGGATCGCGCCGCCGGAAGCGTAAAAAAGGATCCCGTCCGTCCCTGAAATCCTCTATCCCTTTTACCCCTATGTCCACTCTCCCCAGCAGCAGCGAAGCTGCCCAACGGGCCGCCCGCCTGGAAAAGGCCCGCCACCTGCAGGAGCAAGGGATCCTGCCCTACGCCTATTCTTTCCCGGTTACCCACTTGGCTGCCGAGTTGCAGGCGCAATTTGCCGATCTCGAGCCCGGCGCCGAGCGGGAGGATGTGCAGGTGGCGGTGGCCGGGCGGATCCGGGCGCGGCGGGTCATGGGCAAACTGGCCTTCTTTACCCTGCAGGATCGCTCTGGCACCATCCAGCTCTACCTGGAAAAGCAACGGCTGACGCAGCACATGGGGGAGCTGGCCTTCAAGAACCTGGACAAGCTGCTTGACGTGGGCGATTGGCTGGGGGCCAAGGGCTGTCTCAAGCGCACCGAGAAAGGGGAGCTGTCGGTGCGGGTGGACGAGTACCAGGTGCTGACCAAGGCCCTGCTGCCCCTGCCCGATAAGTGGCACGGCCTACGGGATGTGGAGAAACGCTACCGCCAGCGCTACGTTGACCTCATCGTCAACCCCGAGGTCAAGCAAACCTTGCTCGACCGGGCCAAGATCGTCCGCTCCCTGCGGCAGACCCTGGAGGAGCGGGGCTTTGTGGAGATCGAGACGCCGGTGCTGCAGGTGATCCCCGGCGGGGCGGAGGCGCGTCCCTTCATCACCCACCACAACGCCCTGGATCTAGATCTCTACTTGCGCATTGCCACCGAGCTGCACCTGAAGCGGCTGGTGGTGGGCGGGATCGAGCGGGTGTACGAAATTGGGCGAGTCTTTCGCAACGAGGGCATCTCCACCCGCCACAACCCGGAGTTTACCTCGCTGGAGGCCTACCAAGCCTTTGCCGACTACCACACGATGATGGAGCTGACCGAAGCCCTGGTCTGCAACGCCGCCCTGGCAGTGCGGGGATCCCTGCAAATTACTTACCAAGGGGAGACCATTGACCTCACCCCACCCTGGCGGCGGGTAACGATCCAGGAGTTGGTGGAGGAGGCCACCGGCATCTTCATCGACGTGGAAAAGGGATCCACCGCCGAGCTCTTGCCCGCCCTGGCCCAGCAGGGGATCCCCGATCTCTCCCCCCACGACTCCCCTGGCAAGCTGTTGGTCAAAGCCTTCGAGCACTGCTGCGAGAGCCGCCTGCGCCAGCCGACCTTTGTTCTCGACTATCCCCTGGAGGTGTGTCCGCTCACCAAGCCCCACCGCAGCAAGCCGGGGTTGGCGGAGCGCTTCGAGCTGTTTATCGTCGGGCGGGAGACGGCCAACGCCTACTCGGAGCTGACCGACCCGGTGGATCAGCGGCAGCGGCTGGAGGCCCAGGCGGCCCTGAAGGCAGCCGGAGACGAAGAGGCCCACTTTTTGGACGAAGACTTCCTCACTGCCCTGGAGTACGGCCTTCCCCCCACCGGTGGCCTGGGCATCGGCATCGACCGTCTGGCGATGCTGCTGTGCGACGCTGCCAGCATCCGCGATGTCATCGCCTTCCCCCTGCTGCGACCGGAGACGGGAGAAAGCCCCTGAATAGGGGCCTAGGCCACAAGGGCATGGTTTAGGGGAGTTACATCATCCCCGCACCGCCGGAGCGGCTCGCTCCTGTTTTCGTCTTGGGTTCGGGCTTTTCCACCACAATGGCTTCGGTGGTGAGGTACATGGCGGCGATGGAAGCGGCATTCTGCAGCGCCGAGCGTACGACCTTGGCCGGATCCACGATCCCCTGAGCAAACATGTCCACATAGGTGCCCGTCAGGGCATCAAAGCCAAAGGGCATCTCCTTCTCCAGAACCTTTTCCACCACCACCGACCCCTCCAGGCCAGCGTTGTGGGCAATCTGATAGAGCGGCGCCTGCAAAGCCCGGCAGACAATGTCCGCCCCCACCTGCTCTTCTGCGTTCAAGTTGGCCTTGAAGGCCGGGATCCCTTTGGAAAGATGCAGCAACGTTGCCCCGCCACCGGGGACGATCCCTTCCTCCACTGCCGCCCGCGTGGCGTTGAGGGCATCTTCAATGCGCAGCTTGCGGTCTTTAAGCTCCGTTTCAGTGGCAGCTCCCACCTTGATCACCGCCACCCCACCGGCCAGCTTGGCGATCCGCTCCTGCAGCTTCTCGCGGTCGTACTCGGAATCGGTGGTCTCCAGTTGCTTGCGGATCTGGGCCACCCGTTTCTCCACCGCCGCCTTGGTGCTGCCGTCGGTCACAATGGTGGTCTTGTCTTTGGTAACGGTAATCTTGCGGGCCACCCCCATCATGTCCAGGGTGACGTTCTCCAGCTTGATGCCGATATCCTCGGAGATGAGCTGCCCACCGGTGAGGATGGCAATGTCCTCCAACATGGCCTTGCGCCGATCCCCAAAAGCCGGCGCCTTCACCGCCACCGCGTTCAACACCCCCCGCAGCTTGTTGACCACCAAAGTGGCCAGGGCTTCTCCCTCCACATCCTCGGCAATCACCAGCAGCGGCCGTCCCTCTCGCGCTACCCGCTCCAGAACAGGCACCAGATCCTGAAGATTGGAGAGCTTATTACTGGTGATGAGCAGATAGGCATTTTCGTATTCGGCCACCATCCGCTCCGTATCGGTGACGAAATAGGGGGAAATGTAGCCGCGGTCGAACTGCATCCCTTCGACAACTTCCAATTGGGTTTCCAAGGACTTGGACTCTTCGACCGTAATCACCCCATCTCGCCCCACGGCATCCATGGCCCTGGCGATCATCTCCCCCACTTCCGGGTCGTTGCCGGCAGAGATGGTAGCTACCTCGGCGATGTTCTTGCGGCCTTCCACAGGCTTAGCTTGAGCGGCAATTTGCTCCACCAGGTAGGCAGTGGTCTTCTCGATGCCGCGCCGCAAAGCTACAGGGTTGGCTCCTGCCGAAATATTCTTCAACCCCTCCTGCACCATGCTCTGGGCCAAAATGGTGGCTGTGGTGGTGCCGTCTCCGGCCACGTCGTTGGTCTTGGTGGCCA
>NZ_JANSHG010000053.1:0-14227 GCF_047461555.1 Synechococcus sp. WC101 | reverse complement strand
ATCTCCCAAACCGGCCATCGGATCCCTGGCAAGGGGTTGTCTTCCAGGCAGTTGCCGCTACCATTACGCCTTAGGTGTTGCCGACAAACGCTCCCTGGGGGAGGGGAGCCGCTATCCGCAAGGGGGAAAGACATGTTCCGGCGTATTGCTGTTGGCTCTGCGGTGTTGGGATGGCTCTTGGCCCTGCCCGGCCACGGCTTTGGGGAGCGGCGGGTCGTGCCCGATACCCCCTTCTACTTCGACAACCACTACTTTGATCGCTACCCGGATGCAGTGGTGGTGAGCGTGGTCAACGGTGACACGCTGGTGGTGCAGGTCGAAGGGGAACAGAAATTGCGCCTCATCCGCCTGGCCGGGATCCAAGGTCTTAGCCCGGAGGAGGATCCCTTTTACCAGCAAGCAATTGAGCTGATGCGGGAGCGCATCCTGCACCGCACCGTCAAGCTGGAAGGGGATAAGCTGCTGCGCAATGTGGATGCCACCGGCTTGGTGGAGGCCTACGTCTGGCTGGAGGGCCAGCAGATGAACGCTATGCTGGTGCGCAACGGCCTGGCCCGCATCGCTCCCTACAGCCACAACATCAAATACGACAGCTACTTCGGTGGCCTGCAAAAAAGAGCCCGCCAAGAGCGCCTCGGCATCTGGAGCCGCCTCTGACGCCTTGGATAGCTCTAGACTGGGTTTACTGGGCACTCTGAGAGACGTCTGCCTGCTTTGAGGGTTAAATCCACTCCGGCTTCCCGGGATCCCAATCGCTGGCTGAGGCGGCTGCCTTTGGTGACCGGCCTTCTGGGCAGCGTCCTTGTGCTGGCCAATCGCCTGCTGTTTACGCCGGAGTTGCTGGCCAGCCAGTCCCGCTCCGACGCCTTGGGGATCCTCCTCAGCGCTGTTTTGATCTTGACCGGCCTGCTGTGGCAGCAGATCCAGCCGCGTCCTCCCCAGGCTGCCCCCCTGCAGGGAAGTCCAGGTTGCGACTGGCACCCGGCTCTGTCCGAGAGGGAAAAACTGGAGCTGGCCTGGGCTTCCCACACCCTGCTCAGCACCACCGCCGCCCGCACCGTGGTGATCTGGGTGGAGGGGCGCACCCTGCTGCAGCGGGGGATCCTGGCCAGCCCCGGCCACTTGCCCTCCCTGCAGCTTCAGGGCACCCTGCAGCAGGTATTGGAGACACGTCAGCCCCTCTACCTGGGGGATCTGAGATTTTTCCCCGCCCGCGCCGAGTTCGACGGCCTGTTGCCCCCCGGATCCCAGGCAGTTCTCTGCCAGCCCATCGGCCAGAGGGGATGGCTCATTTTGGGCAGCGACAGGCCGCGCAGCTTCAGCCGCCAGGAGCGGGCCTGGGTTGCCGCCATCGCCGACAAACTGGAAGCCCTATTTGCCTAGCTCCCCTCTCCCAGGGGGAGAGGGGCTGGGGGTGAGAGCTAAGCGGCGCTCTCCAGGCTCACCTGAAACACCTCGCTAAAGGCCTTCTCGACCTTGTAGCCGGAGTCGATGGTTTCCAGCGGATCCTTGCGCAGGCGGTGGCGCAAACACAAGCTGATGACCCGGCGAATATCGGCAACGGTGACCTCGCTGCGCCCCTCCAGAGCTGCCAACGCCTTGGCTGCCCGGTTGGTGACGATATCGCCCCGCAGCCCATCCACCTCCAGCGCCGCACACACGCCGGAGATCTTCAGGCGCAACTCAGGATCCACCATCACAGTCGGCAAGAGGTGCTGGGCCTTTTCAATGCGCTCCCGCAGGCGCTGCTGGGCCTCGGCGTATTTGGCCAGAAAAGCCTGGGGGTCGGCGTCGAACTGGCTGCGCTCCTCCACGATCTGCACTCGCAGGGCCGGATCCCGCACCGTCTCGATGCGGACAAACATGCCGAAGCGATCCAAGAGTTGGGGTCGCAATTCTCCCTCTTCAGGGTTGCCGGATCCCACCAGGACAAAGCGGGCCGGGTGGCGAATGGAAATCCCTTCCCGCTCCACCGTGTTCCAGCCAGAGGCCGCCGCATCCAGCAAGACATCCACCAGGTGGTCGTCCAGGAGGTTGACCTCGTCCACGTAGAGGATGCCGCGGTTGGCCTTGGCCAAGAGCCCCGGCTCAAAAGCCTTCACCCCCTGAGACAAGGCGCGCTCGATGTCGAGAGTGCCGCAGACCCGGTCTTCCGTGGCTCCCAGGGGCAGATCCACCATCGGCACCTGGATCCAGGTGGTTTCCAGGGTTTCCCCCGCCTGCAGGCGCTCCCACACCTGGTCGCTCATCAGATCCCGCTGCCGCGGGTGGCTGTTGAACGGATCCCCCTTGACAACCTCGATCTGGGGCAGCAGATCGGCCAAGGCGCGGATGGTGGTGGACTTGCCCGTGCCGCGATCCCCCATGATCAGCACCCCGCCGATGCGGGGATCGATGACGTTGAGGAGCAGGGCCAACTTCATCTCCTCCTGGCCGACAATGGCGGTAAACGGGAAAACCGGGCGACGTTCCAAGTTCATAGAGGCAACAACGAGCATCTACCCCCATTATCCCAGAGGCCACTCCCCCTGGGCCGTCGAGATGGGCAGGAAAGAGATGGAAAGGCCGCACCAGGAACCTCAAGGCCGCTTTTCAGTCAAATAAAGAACAGGCTCTGGGATCCCTGGCCTTTTGCCGGGAAAAACAGATAGCATCAGAGCCTATACCCGGAGTGGGTTGAAGCTGGGTAAAGGCGAGAGCTACACCAAAGTAGGGAGGATCCCAAAAGCGCCAGCAACCCTGTTGAAGACCAGTTATCGGGTGGGGAGATAGCAGCGGTGTCAGGTCAAGCAAGTCGGAGACGGTGGACAGCATTCTCCATGCCCAACTTGGCCCAAAAAGGGCTGGTGGGCCTGATCTGGGCCTGTACTTGGATCCCTGTCTTGGGCATTTCCCTTGCCGTAGCCCAAACCCCGGCCACCTCTCTGGTTTTGACCGATGAACAGGTCGCCAAGTACGCCCGCATCGTCCTGGAGATGGAGCCCCACCGACAACAGGCCCAGCAGCGCTCCCAGGCCACCGCGGATCCGGCCAGCAAAGATCAAATCCGGCGGGAGTTCATTCGCACCGCCACCGAGATCATCACCCGCCACGGCATGACCGTGCCCGAATACAACCGCATTACCTTGTGGATTCGCTCCGAAGAAGGCAAAACCCTCCGACATCGCATCGAAGCCGAAATCCTGCGCCTGCAAAGCGGGGATCCCAGCGTGAGCCCTAGCCCCAAACCCTAACCCCCCTTGGATCCCCTGCAGCGCTTTGGCCTGGATGTGACGGAGGACGGAAGATAGCGGTAGGCTGGAAGCGGAGGTCAGTGCTCGTCCGTAGAGAGCGGGGGGAGAGCGATGAACGAGCCTATGTCGCCGTCAGTACGGGTGGCTGTCGAGCGCATGAAGTCTCGCTTGCGCCTGACGCGCCGCTTCGGGTTCTGGTTTCAGGGGGTTCTGGGGGCAACAGCTCTGCTGCTCTGGCTGGGATTTTTGGTTGGCCAGAATACCCTCTATCGCGACGACTCGACGGGGGCCTTTATCGCCTTCTGGTTTACCCTGTTTACCCTTCTAACCCTGGCAGCCGGTCTCTTCTTTAACTGGCGCTACCTGCTCCAGGCGGAGCGCTGCTCAGTATCCGCCGCTACCCCAAGCCAGTTGGATCTGCCCAAGCAGTTGCAATGGGTTACCTATGTCAGCCTGACCGGCGCTTTCTTGGCCCTCATCGCTATGGAGGCGCAGGTGGGAGAGCTGCTGGTGCGGCTGTTTACCCGCACGCTGAGCACCCAGACGGCAGGAGTGCTGCTGCTGGCTGCCAATATCAACGTTACCTTTGCCCACTTCGTCTGCTTGGCAGGGGTGCTCTGGATTACCGGCGCCCTCGACCGCGAGCCCTGAACCCCAGCCAGCCAGTCTCAGCTTTGCAAGGCAGAGAATCAGCCCTGCGGCGCAGCGGCCTGCCCCAAACCTGCCCCAACTAAAACTACCCCCCCCCGCCAGAACAAGAGGGGTAAGCAAAAGCAGTCCCAAAGTCCGTAGTTGCCAATCGCAGATTCCGAGGGCTTCACTTAAAGCCCACCGCCGCCTGCCAAACAAAAGCCAGCAGGAAAAACAAAACGGGGATAATCGGCAAAATGTCGATCAGGGGATCGAACAACTCATAGCCTTCTGGCAAAGCCGCCAGGAGCATCATCGCAGGCATGACAACAAACCTCGACAAGAAGGAAGTGGAGCTGGAGAAACTGCTCTTTTTCAGGATTGATAGAGAGTTTAACATTGCCGGGCGGAGATTCCCGCTAAGGTCAAGAAATGTAAACGGAAAATGCCTCAGAGAACCCCCATATTGGAGAGGCCCAAGATCACCCCCACGCCCAGCAGATGGCCGAAGCTGGCGACCCCCAGCACTTCCGGCCAGGTCATCCCCAACACAGGCCCGGTTTCTGAAGCCACACCCGAAGAGGACTTGAAGCTTAGGTAGGCCAGCCCTGTGCAGAGCAGGATAATCACCGCGCTCAGGGGAGACCAAGGGCTGGTTTGGGCAGTCATAGCCAACGGCGCAACAATGGGCAGCATGGTTTTCCTCCTCAGCTCAGGTTAACCGCCCCCTAGATTACCCCCATTCCGCAACTCCCAAAGGGATCCCCACATGAATTGCAACAGAGGCCGCAACAAAACCTCACACTGTGGCTTCTTCTGGCCTCATGGCCGATCTACCCCTCGCCGGGAACGGTCGAGACGGGCTGGAGTTGGCAAGAAAAATCCGGCCTGGGCCAACGAGGGGAGCAGCTCTCTGCCGTATACTAACGAAAGTTAACAAATTGTTCTCTTCCCCCGCTTTTGAGGTGATGACCTGGCTTTGTTGCCTTAATCCATCCTCACCGTCTGCGCTGTGCACACCCAAGGATGGCTGCCGATGACTGCTGCTGCGACTCCGCAACCGGATCCCAAGCCTTTTGCGTTACCCCGTGAGCTGTTGGGGCCGCCGCCAGAATTTTGGAATCCCACCCTGCTGATGTTTTTGGCGGCGGTGGCGCTTTCGGCCTCTTGCTTTGGCGGGTACGCCTTTTGGCATTGGCCCCGCTGGCTGGTGTTTTGGCTGAATTTTGTCGCCCTGTATGTTCTGGGCACAGTGATCCACGATGCCTCGCACGGCTCGGCCCACCGCAACCGCTTTTTAAACGAGGCGCTGGGCCATGGCTCTGCCCTGTTACAGGGCTTTGTCTATCCGGTCTTTAAGCGGGTGCACATGCAACACCATGCCCACGTCAACCATCCCGAAGACGATCCCGATCACTATGTGTCTACGGGCGGGCCGCTGTGGCTAATTGCGCCGCGCTTTTTCTACCATGAGGTGTTTTTCTTCAAGCGGCAGCTCTGGCGCAAAGGTCGCTGGGATCTGCTGCAATGGGGGCTGAGTCGGCTGGTGGTGATCCTAACGTTTGCGCTGGCCATTCACTTTGGCTACACCGACTACATCATGAACTATTGGCTGCCCCCCGCCTTTATTATGGGCTTCTTGTTGGGCCTGTTTTTCGACTATCTGCCCCATCGCCCTTTTCAATCCCAAGAGCGGTGGTACAACGCCAGGGTTTACCCTGGCTGGCTGACCAATATTCTGCTGCTGGGGCAAAACTATCACTTGATCCACCATCTCTGGCCCTCGGTTCCCTGGTACAAGTATCAGGCGGCCTACTGGGCGGCCAAACCTGAGCTGGACGCGCGTAACTGCCAGCAAACGCTGGGGATCTGGGAGAGAGGGGAGTTTTGGAGCTTTTTGTACGACGCGCTGATTGGCCTGCACTGGCACAAGCCCAACGGGCCAACCCGTTCCGCTGCGCCAGCCGATCCAGAATCTGCGGGATCCGCTGCGGATCTGAGGCTTAGTTAACATGGTCTTGCCGACGCTGCGGATCCCTCAGTTGCTGCTGTTTGTGGAGGCGGCCAGCTTGCTGCAGGACACCAGCCAGGTTCTCTTACAGGCCGGTCAGGCGACGGCGGATTTGCCAGAGGTGATTGCGGAAGCGCAAGCGCGGGCGGAAGCCCAATTGCAAACCCTTGGGATCCCGGCAGAGTTGCGGGCGCAGGCCCGAGGGATCCTGAGGCTGACTTCGCCGCCGCAGGTGCTGGCCTACCTGCAGGATTTGTTGGACAGGGGATCCGGCCCCGATTTGGAAGCCTTTTTGGAGCAGGCGGGATCCGGCTCTACCCTGTTGCGCTTTCCGCCCCTGTTGGTGGGGGCTGTGGCTTTGCAGGTGTTGCTGGAGCGGCTGGATTTTTCTCCGCAAGAGAAAGCTGTGTTGCAAGCCCAACGGGATCAATGGGAACAGGCCCTGGCAGAATTGGCCGCTCGCCACAAGGTTTCCCCAGAGCCGCTGCGGGCTGCTGCGGAGACAGCGCTGCGGGCTGCCTCAGCAGAAGAGCTGCTGCAACTGGGGCAGGATCTCTTTCAAGATCTCCAGGATCTCGCCGGGGCCGATTCTGAGCCGGAAGCCGAGTCTCAGGTGGAGCTGGCGGGGCCTCTGGTGTTCCTGATGGTGGCCGATCACCTGTTGGCCCAGACAGAGCATCCCCTCACCCCGGAGCAGCGGCTGGACTTACAAATCAACCGCGCCGAGGCAGAAAGCCGCCTTTTGGCCATGCAAAAGCTGGGCCGTCTTGAAAACTTGGCGGAGCAGCGGGCTTACATTCGCTCCTGGATTAACCAAACTTCTGTACCGGATTTGCTGCGGGCCTTGGATCGCTTTTTTGCGGCGTCTGAACCCAACGCGTGAGGCCTGCAGATCACCAGAGGTTCCGTATCCTCTATGCTGGAGGCAAAGGGATCCCGCTTGAGGCGCGAAAGTGGACTGGGGCAGCCTATTTTGGATTTTTTTGATCTTCAGCTCGTTGCAACCCCTGTTGAACCGTCGCGCCCAGGAGTTTCGCCGTTTGTTGGCGATCCGGGAGTTGGAGCAGAAGCGGGGCAGCCGGGTGATTTTGCTCATCCACCGCCAGGAGTCGATTAGTTTTTTGGGGATCCCGGTTTCCCGCTACATCAGCATCGAGGACTCCGAACAGGTGTTGAGGGCAATTCGCCTTACCCCACCCAATACCCCGATTGATTTGATTTTGCATACCCCCGGTGGCCTGGTGCTGGCTACGGAGCAAATTGCCCGCGCCTTGATCCGCCATCCGGCCAAAGTGACGGTCTTCGTGCCTCACTACGCCATGTCGGGGGGGACAATGCTGGCCTTGGCCGCCGATGAAATTGTCATGGATGCCAATGCGGTGCTGGGGCCGGTGGATCCCCAGTTGGGCGGCTATGCTGCGGCCAGTATTCTGCAGGTGGTGGCGGAAAAGCCCATTGCCGAGATCGACGACCAGACTCTGATCCTGGCAGATCTGGCCCGCAAGGCGATGCACCAGGTGCAGAACTTTGTGCGGGAGCTGCTCAAGGACGATGTGCCCAAGCGCAAAATTGCCCCCGAACGCATCGAGCCCCTCATCCAGGCCCTGACCAGCGGGCGGGTGACCCACGACTACCCGATTACGGCTGAAGAAGCGCGGGAGCTGGGCCTGCCCATCTCCACCGAGTTGCCGCCCCAGATCTACGCCCTGATGGACTTGTACCCCCAGGCCAGCATGGGCCGTCCTTCCGTGCAGTACATTCCCACCCCCTACGATTCCCGCCCCTCTCCACCCGGCGGCGGGTCTCGCTAGGGCGAACTCTGGGCGTAGGTGTCTATGGCTTCTCGACGCAACCCTTCCGCCCGCCGAAACAGCTCTTGCCCAGTGTGCAGGTGGCGATCGTCAAAGTTCAGCGGGAAATAGCTCAGCTCCTCCAGGGCATCTTCCAAGTGGTTGAGGGCATAGTAGAGGCGAGAAGCCACCCCCCCTAGGCTGCTGGGATTGGGAAGGCGGCGAAAGATCTGCTGAGCTTGGGCCAGTTTCTGCGTACACTCCTCCAGATACAGGCCAAAGGCCTCCAGCAAATCGGGATCAAAAGGATCTGCCGCTAAGGCATTTAACTGCGGCTTGAGAGAAGACAGTAAAGGCCCCAAAACTCGGTTCAGAGGAGTGTAGACCTGCCGAATCCAGGCTTCGCGGGCAATAGCCTCCTGGCTGACCGTCTCCGAGGGGGAGCCCGTCGGCTGAGGGTGGCGCGAGGCCCAGCTAGCGCGCAGTTGTCGGTCGTACTCGCGGCGGGCTTGCGGATCCTTGAGCACCGCGTAGGCGGCGTTGATCTGGCGAATGCGTTCAGCAGCAGCCCCGTCTTTTTTGGCCAGCAGGCTGTCGGGATGGTGGTACTTGACCAAACGGCGATAGGCAGACTTGATCTCCGCTGCCGTCGCCAGCACCGAAACCCCCAACACTTCGTAGTGGGAAACTGCTTCAGACCCGCTCCCCATCATTTCGTTCTCAGGACAAACGCTCATATTGTACCTGGAGCCTACAATAAGGGTGAGTTTTCCGGTGCTGCCCCATGCCGTCCTCCCCCCATCCCCTCAGCGCCCTCTTGGGGGCTGCCTTTGCTGCCAGTTTGGGCTATGGGTTCCTACAATTGCTGCTCTCGATGCTGGCCAAGTTGCCGCCCATCGACCTGGAAAGCGGATCCCTGGCGCGGGGGATCAGCATTCTGGTGCGCTACCTGCTGGTGGGATCCGTTTCCCTGATCGCCTTCATGTTTTTCATGGTGGGCTTGGGGCTGGCGGCCTACTCGGTGCAGTTGCTGGGGGAAAGGCTGACCTCCTCCCGACGCTAGCTCTAGAAGAGCTGTGAGCCTGCTGGCCAACAGATCGCGCCGGAGGCTACCCTCCAGCCTCTCGCTCAGGTTGGACACTAGTTTGACCAAAACCTTGGCGGCGCAGGCCCCGCGCCCTCTTTCATCCCTCCGTATACGGGGGGGAAAGAAGGAGGCGTGCGGTGGCAATCTCACCGGTACGTCTGCGTAGCTCGCGATGAGCAAGAAAGAATTCCCGCCCCTTGGGGCTGGGGAGAACGTCAATCATTTGACAGGTGCGGTTGCAGGCGCTGGCTGACCAAGGTGCGCCCCTCTTGGGTGTAGAGCTGCCAGTAGTTCCAGTAGTTGCCAAAGACAGACTTGACATAGCCACGGGTTTCGGCGAAGGGGATCTGCTCCACAAATTCATCGGGATCCTCAAAGCCGAAGCGGCTCAGCCACCTGGCCACGTTGCCGGGGCCGCCGTTGTAGCTGGCCAGGGCCAGGAGGGTGTTGTCTTGGTAGGTGCGGTGGGTGTAGTCGAAGTACCAGGATCCCAGGTGAAGATTGTCGGCGGGGTTGGTGAGGCTGTACTGGGCTAGGCCGATTTTTTGGGCAATCCAGCGGCCGGTGGCAGGCATCACCTGCATCAGGCCCAGCGCTCCCGAGGCCGAGACGATCTCTGGCTCAAAGCGGGATTCCTGGCGGATCAGGGCCGCCACCATCAAGGGATTGAGGTTAAATTGCCGCGACCAGCGGGCCAGGCCGGGCTGGGCGTAGGGATCCCTTTCCCAGGTGTTTTCTGGGCTGGCGTAGTAGTGCAGCGGGTAGATGGCCTGCCAGAAATCCTGGCGCTGTCTCAGGGTCGGCAACAGCGGGTCGGGCTCGGCGCTAAAGCGCAGGGCAGCCACCTGGTTGATGCCCCGCAGGTGCTCGCCGGCGTTGTTGCGCAAAATGCCACTTGCAAAGCGCTCGGCCACACTCATCTGGCCCGCATCCCGTTTCTGCAAAGCCATTTCCCCCTGCCAGCGCTCCCAGGCCAGTTGGCTAGCGCCGAGCAAATGCAGGGTCTGGGTAGCCTCGGAAACAGCAGGCAGAGGTTGGCGAACCGGCTGGAAATCCACCTCAACCCTTTGGCGGCCGCTGGAGAAATCTCCTACTGGCCAGCCCAGTTGCGCCGCCGCCCGCCAGGCGTAGTAGGTGTGGGGAAACTGCCGCAGCACCTGCTGATAGGTTTGCCGCGCCGCAGCCACCTCCCCCAGCCGTTCCCGCCATTTGCCGGCCCAGTAGAGCAGTTGCGCCCCCATTTCCGTATCCCGCTGGGCCAAGCCAATCTGCTGGGCTAGAGCAATGGCTTGGCTGAGATTGCCCGTTTGCGCCTGGCGCCAAGCCACCGTCCAGGCGGCGGTGGCCGCGGCTTCGCTGACTGGGAAGCGCTCCCAAAGGGTCTGCCGCACCGCCTGGGCCGATTGCGGGCTGCCGTTGCGGTCATACAGTTGGCTGAGGCTGAGCAACGCTTCTGGAGCTTCTCTATCCGAGCCGGATCCCACCTGGCGAAGCAGCTCGATTGCCGTCGGCAGGTCGCTCAGCTCGGCCAGGCGGCGCCGGGTGAGGGAGGCTTCGGCGGCGTCGGGAAATTGAGCCAGCAGCGCTTGGTAAGCCGCTCTCGCCTGGGGCAACTCCCGCGAGATCTGGTGGCTGCGGCCCCAGCGGTAGAGGTTCTGGGGGGTGGCAGGGGCGTACCTGTAGGCGCGGGCGGCTTTGCCGTACTCCCCTTGCTCCCAGTAGGCATCGGCCAGGATCTGCCAGTCGGAGGCCGTGAGGGATCCCTCTTGGGCTTGCCGCCAGCGATCCAGCAGCGGCGTTAACCCAGGGGTTTGCGGGTGATGTTGGGCCAAATCCCGCAGCAGGTCATAGCGGTTGGGATTCTGCTCCAGCAAGTGCTTGAGGGCGCGAGCAGTCAAGGGGTGGGTGGGAAATTGCTGCCCCAGTTGCTCCACCTGGCCTATTCCCCAAAGAGCATAGGCGGCTACAGGACTGTGGGGGTACTCCTGCAAAATCTTGGGCCACCAGACCCTCTGGGCAGTTTCTCGATCCCCCAGCTTTTCGTAGGCCTGGGCCCTGAGCTTCCAAATCTCATCGGTTAGAACGGGTAGCTTCTCTTCCAAGCCTTGCAAGTCCTCCAGGGCCGCTTGGGCTTGGCCGGCCTGCAAGGCTTTGTAGGCGCGCAAAAAGGCCGCGCCAGCAGTCGAGCTCAGGGGTGCTGGAGGCACTGCCGCCATCTCGACAGGTTCTGCCCAGGTGTAAAAGCCCCAAAGGGCACCGCTCAGCGCTCCGCCTGCTGCCAAAGCGCCAACAACCCATCGCCGCCAGCGTCCTCGGTTGCTCCTCGGGATCCCCATGCCTTTACGATACTCAACGGCAAAGTCTCGAGCTCCTTACCGGCTGGGAGCCGGTCCTCAAGGGGAAGCGCTCCAGTTTTTGATCGCAACTGGCTCGATGGGCTCTGCCAGGGGAAACCCCAGGATCTGGGCATAGAAGTAAAGCTCTGCCTCCAGGGCCCGTTTGAGGTTGGCTGCCTGGCGAAAGCCGTGCTGCTCTCCAGCAAAAGGCACGTAGGCCACTGGGATCCCTTTGGCCTGTAGGGCAGCCACCATCCTCTCCGCCTGGTTGGGAGGGACGATGGCGTCTTCCAGGCCCTGAAAGAAGATAACCGGGCAATTGAGGTCCTCTAGGTGGTAGATGGGAGAGCGTTCCCGGTAGAGATCCTGCCGCTCCGGGTAAGGGCCGATGAGGCTGTCGAGGTAGTGCGACTCGAACTTGTGGGTCTCTTTGGCCAACGCTTCCAGGTCGCTGATGCCATAGTAGCTAGCGCCGGCCTTAAAGACGTTGTGAAACGTCAAAGCCGCCAGGGTGGTATAGCCGCCAGCGCTGCCGCCGCGAATGAGCAATCGCTCCCCGTCCACCCGGCCTTGTTGGGCCAGAAACTTGGCCCCAGCGATGCAATCTTCCACGTCCACCCGGCCCCATTGGCCCTTGAGGGCCTCCCGATAGGCCCGTCCATAGCCGCTGCTGCCGCGGTAGTTGACATCCAAAACGGCAATCCCGCGACTGGTCCAGTACTGGATTCCGAGATCGAGTACAGCTGCCGTTGCCCCTGTGGGCCCACCGTGGCTTTTGACCAAAAGAGGCGGCTTCTCGCCGGCAGGGGCCACGAAGTCGGGGTTCTTGGGAGGATAGAAGAAGCCGTAGGCCACTGCCCCGCCTGAGGTGGGAAAGGCGATGAGTTCGGGGATCGACAAATACTCTGGATTGACTGCCACATGGCTGGAGCGGGCCACCACCTCCAGCTGTCTAGACGGCAAATGCAAGCAGACTAGGGCAGGGGCTTCGCTAGGGGAGGCGGCCAGAAAGGCAGCTTTTTCGCCGCTAACTTGGAGGTTGTGCAGCTCGGTGTAGGACAAGGGGATCTCCTGAAGCTCTCCTGAACGGGGATCCAAAAGCGCCAGGTGGCAGAGCCCCTCTTGGCGATAGATGGCCAGGATCCGCCCGTCCTCACAAAAGCCGTAAGTGCTCAAGCCAAACACCCACTGGGGTTCTCCAAACTCGGCTTCCACAGGGCAGAGGGGAAGGGGGCCCTGGGGATCCCAGCGGTAGAGGTTCCACCAGCCGCTGCGATCCGAAACAAAGTAGAGATCCCCCTCCGGTGACCACTGGGGCTGGAAGATCGACTCGGCAGGGCCACCGGCTAGCTTTTGGGGCTCTCCCAGAGTGCCATCTGCTGCCACCTCTGCTCGCCACAGTTCCGTCCCATCCCAGGGCATCTGGGGGTGATCCCAGGTCAGCCATACCAAGGTCTGGCCGTCTGGACTGAGGCGCGGGCTGGCGTAGAAGTCGTGCCCAGAAGCCAAAATCTGCTGGGATCCACTTGCTAAGTCAATCGAGACAAGGCTGTTTTCCGGCTCTCCCTGGCGGCTGTGATCTTCCCGCACACAGAGGATGCGTCCACGCGCCCGATCCACCACCCCATCTGCATAGCGATAGGGGCCTGCTTCCGTCAGGGGCTGGGGATCCGAACCCGGCAGCAGGCGGTAGAGCCGTTGGTCAGCGAAGTTGCAAAAATACACTACCCCTGCCGACACCCAATAAGCTCCACCCCCATACTCATGCACTCGTGTCCGCACATTGAAAGGTGCCGGTGTCAGCTCCACCAGGATCCCGTCGGCAGAGCGCCGCATCAGCACGTTTCGCCCCTTCTCTTGTGGGCGACCCTCCGTCCAGTAGAGATCCCCTCCATCCCAAACTACCTGTCCCAAGCGCAGGGATCCCGTCACCACCAGGTCAGCGGTAATCGGGGATCGCCAAGATCCATAGCCGGCCTGCTGCACCATAGGCTGTTAATTCTCCACCCCAGAACCCCTATTATGCCGGGAGCAAGGGATCCCTGCCTCTGCCTGCAGCCTGCGGGGAAAGGGCTCGGATTCTGGGAAAAGGTATCCCACGATACAATTCTCTCCGGGCCGAATGGGTTTGATGGAACACGTTAAGGCAACAGGGACGCACGACGCTTTCTCGACTGCAGGATTAGCCTTTTCCTCTGTTGATGTTGGGAAGGCATTCGGTGAAAGCCTCAGCCGACTGCAGTTGGGCAAATTTAACACATGGGCGAGGTGATGAGCTAAGTGCTTCCCTCTGTTGGCCGGGCTGCTGCAACAACTGGACTTCTTAACACCCTTTGCACTCACTTCGTTTCGGAGATCACCGATGGCTCAATCTTTTAATCGTCGTCAAGTGCTGAAAATGGGCGCTCTGGCTGGAGCCGGGGCGGCCCTGGGGCCGCAGATCTGGGTGAAGCGATCCGTGCCCGCCTACGCCCAGGGAGAGACCATTCGCGTTGGCATTTTGCACTCCCTCAGCGGCACCATGGCCATTTCGGAAACCAGCGTGGTGGATGCGGAAAAGCTGGCCATCAAAGAGATCAATGCCGCCGGTGGGGTTTTGGGCAAGCAGATCGAGCCGATTATCGAGGATGGGGCTTCCGATTGGCCAACCTTTGCCGAGAAAGCCACCAAATTGATCGATGTGGACAAGGTGGCAACGGTATTCGGCTGCTGGACTTCGGCCAGTCGCAAAGCCGTGTTGCCGGTGTTTGAATCCAAGCAGCACCTGCTCTGGTATCCCGTGCAGTACGAAGGACAAGAGTGCTCCAAAAACATCTTCTACACCGGCGCTGCCCCCAACCAGCAGATCGAGCCTTCGGTGGAATGGCTGCTCAAGAACAAGGGCAAAGAGTTCTTCCTGGTGGGATCCGACTACGTGTTCCCCCGCACGGCCAACACCATCATCAAGGCCCAGTTGGAAGCCCTGGGGGGCAAAGTGGTGGGTGAAGACTATCTGCCTTTGGGCAGCACAGAAGTTACCCCCATCATCAGCAAGATCCGGGCCGCTCTTCCCAATGGCGGTGTGATCTACAACAGCTTGAACGGCGACAGCAACGTGGCCTTTTTCAAACAACTGAAAGGGGCAGGGCTGGGGCCAGATC
>NZ_JANSHG010000052.1:0-14433 GCF_047461555.1 Synechococcus sp. WC101 | reverse complement strand
CCTCCTGGTGAAGGATTACCTGGAGTTTCGCGGCTACGAGGTGGTGGCAGCCAGCAATGGTCTGGAAGCCCTGGAGGTGATGCGCCGCTTGACTCCGGATCTCGTCATCTGCGATGTGATGATGCCGGAGATAGATGGCTACACGTTTGTCCAGACCATTCGCTCCAACAGCGCGACGGACTGGATTCCGGTGATCTTTTTGTCAGCCCGCGGGCAAACGGCAGATCGGGTGCGCGGCCTCAACACGGGGGCAGATGTTTACCTGGTCAAGCCCTTTGAGCCGGAAGAGCTGGTGGCTCAGGTGGAGTCCGTCCTCAAGCACACCGAGCGCCTGTTGCAAATGCAGAATGCGGGCATTCAGCCGGTCATCAAGTTAGATCGGGAAATCGAGCTCACCCCTACGGAAGCCAAGGTGATCCAGTATGTGGCCAGGGGCATGTCCAACCGCGAGATTGCCGAGGTGATGGGAGTGAGCCAGCGCACCGTCGAAAGCCATGTCAGCAACATGCTGAGCAAAACCGGCCTGCACAACCGCACCGAACTGGCCCGCTGGGCCCTCGAAAGTGGTTTGGGCAGAGGCTGAGGGGGCCTTTGTTGCATCGCCGCTTGCCGACAAAAGGGCAACTCAGGGGATCTGGCTTTTCCTCTCTGTCTGGGGGCAACTCTGGAGGGGCGGGCGAGCGTTGGGCAGGATCGGGGATCTTTCAACTCCTCTGCCCGCCGTCTGCGGTTTTGGCGGCAAACTGAAGAAGGTACCCCGCCACGGCTACGGTTTAGACCTTATGGGATCCCGTTTACCGCGTCCGGCCCGGCCCATCCGCTCCGGCCACTACCCGGCCAAGGAGCTGTGCAGCCAGTGCGGCCTCTGCGATACCCGCTACGTCGCCCACGTCAAGGAAGCCTGTGCCTTTTTGAACCAGCAGTTCACCCGCCTAGAAGAGCAAACCCACGGGCGATCGCGGGAATCGCTGCGCTCCAAATCGGATGCCGTCAGCGACAGCGACTACTTCGGCGTCTACGAGGCAATGTACACGGCCCGCCGGCGGGATCCGATCCCGGGTGCCCAGTGGACGGGCATCGTCAGCAGCATCGGCATGAAGGCCCTCAGCAGCGGCCTAGTAGAAGGGGTGGTGTGCGTGCAGGCGGATCCCCGGGATCGCTTTCAGCCACGGCCTGTCTTGGCGCGTACCCCAGAAGCGGTCTTGGCGGCGCGGGTCAACAAGCCAACGCTATCGCCCAATCTCTCCGTGCTGGAGCAGGTGGAGCAAAGCGGCCTCAAGCGCTTGCTGGTGATCGGGGTGGGCTGCCAGATCCAGGCTTTGCGGGCGGTGGAGAAAAACTTGGGCCTGGAGAAGCTCTATGTGTTGGGCACGCCCTGCGTAGACAACGTCAGCCGCGCCGGGCTGCAAAAGTTTCTTGAAACCACCAGCCGCTCCCCGCAAACGGTGGTGCACTACGAGTTCATGCAGGATTTCCACATCCACTTCAAACACGAAGATGGCTCGGTGGAAAAGGTGCCCTTCTTCGCCCTCAAGACCAAAGAACTCAAGGACGTGTTTGCCCCCTCCTGCCTCACCTGTTTTGACTACGTCAACAGCCTGGCCGACCTGGTGGTGGGCTACATGGGATCCCCCTTTGGCTGGCAGTGGCTGGTGGTGCGCAACTCGCGCGGGCGGGAGCTCCTGGATCTGGTTTGGGAAGAGCTGGAAACCCAACCGGTGATCTCGCAGGGATCGCGGCAAGCGGCAGTGCAACAGGGGATCCAAGCCTATGACCAAGCCTTGAGCTTGCCCCTATGGCTGGCTCGGATCCTGGGGGCAGCCATCCAGCGCTTTGGGCCCCGCGGCCTGGAGTATGCCCGCTTTTCCATCGACTCCCACTTTGTCCGCAACTATCTCTATGTGCGCCGCCACTATCCCCACAAGCTGGAGCGGCATGTCCCTCCCTTTGCCCGGCGGATTGTGGAGCAGTATCACCTTCCGAAAGACTGAGGCTCAGCAGTAGCGGATCCCGGCTTCTGCCCAGCGGTCGATGGCCTGGCCCAGGCGTTCGCAATCGGCAATCAGGCTGATCCGCACGTAGCCTTCTCCCCCTTCCCCAAAGGCGTTGCCGGGAGTCACCACCACCCCGGTGGACTCCAAAACCCGCAGGGCAAACTCCGTCGATCCCTCGGGCGTGCCGTCGGCGGTGCGGGGGGTCGGGATCCAGAGGTACATCGTCGCCCGCGGCGGCTCGATCTGCCAGCCTAACTCCGCCAGGCGGGCAATGAGGTAGTCGCGTCGGCGGCGGTAGCGCTCCTGCACCTGCTGTAGGTAGCTATCTGGCAAGGCCAAAGCGGTCTCGGCCGCCTTTTGCAGGGCGCCAAAAATGCCGTAGTCGAGGTTGGTTTTCAGGGTGCGCAGGCTCTGGATAATCTGGCGGTTGCCCACCACAAAGCCTACCCGCCAACCGGCCATGTTGTAGGTTTTGGAGAGGGTGTGGAACTCCACGGCCAAGTCCTTGGCGCCAGGGATCTGCAGCAGGCTGGTGGGCCGGTAGCCGTCAAAGGCCAGCTCGGCATAGCACAGGTCGTGCACCAGGAGGAGGTCGTAGCGGCAAGCAAACGCCACCACTGCTTCAAAAAAGGAGCGGGTCGCCACCGCTGTTGTCGGGTTGTTGGGGTAGTTGAAGTAGAGCAGCCGCGCCTGCTTGGCCACCTCCGGCGGGATCTCTTGCAGGTCGATGAGCCATCCTTTCTCCGGACGCAGCAGCAGCGGGTAGATCTGGCCGCCGGCAATCAGGGGGCCGCGAAAATGGGGCGGGTAGGCAGGGCTAGGCACCAGCACCAGATCCCCTGGATCCACGTAGGCCAGGGCCAGGTGGGTCAGGCCCTCTTTGGATCCCAATAGAGGCAGCACCTCGCCATTGGGATCCAGCTCCACCCCGTAGCGGCGCCAATACCACTCGGCAATTGCCTGGCGAAAGCTAGCCGTGCCCTCGAAGGGTGGGTAGCCGTGGTGAGCGGGATCGGCAATGGCGGCCTGGGCCGCCTCCACCACCGGCTGGGGGGTGGGGCCATCGGGGTTGCCCATGCCCAGATCGATCAAATCCAACCCCTGCTGGCGGGCGCGGGCCTTCAGCTCATCCAAGCGGGCAAAGACATAGGCAGGCAGTTTGTTCAGCCGCTGGGCAGGGGCGAGGGCACGGTTCATAGCAAGGAGGGGAAACGAGTGCAGCCGGTGTCTGATGGGAGGTTAGCTACCTAACTTACCGCCAGAGCTGCCTTCAGGGCAATGATTGAGATCAGCGGGTTTGGGCATCTGGGATCCCAAAGGCTAGGATAGAAGTCTGGGTTCGGCTTTTTGGCAAGCGGAGCAGTGGCTTTACCCCTTGTAGCCGTTGTGGGTCGCCCCAACGTGGGCAAATCCAGCCTCGTCAACCGCCTGGCGGGGGTGCGCTCGGCCATTGTCCACGACGAGCCGGGCATCACGCGGGATCGCCTCTACCAAGAGGTGGAGTGGAATGGGCGCCGCCTGCGGGTGGTGGATACCGGCGGCCTGGTCTTCGGCGACGACAGCGAGTTTTTGCCCCACATCCGTCAGCAGGCCATGGCGGCGATGGCCGAGGCCCACGCTGTAATCTTTGTGGTGGATGGCCGCGAGGGGCTGACCCCTGCTGACAAAGAATTGGCCGATTGGCTGCGCAGACAACCCCTGCCGGTGGTGGTGGCCGTCAACAAGTGCGAGTCGGGGCAACTGGGCCTGGCGCAGGCGGCGGCTTTTTGGGAGTTGGGGCTGGGGGAGCCGATCCCTTGTTCTGCCGTCCACGGCAATGGGGTAGCCGAGCTGTTGGAGGCGGTGCTGCCTCACTTGCCCGAAGTGGCCCAAGAAGCCGCAGATGAGCCGGATCCCATCGCCGTGGCCATTGTAGGGCGGCCCAACGTAGGCAAGTCCAGCCTGCTCAACCGCCTGGTGGGATCCGAGCGGGCCATTGTCAGCCCCATTGCTGGCACCACCCGCGATGCCGTTGACACCCTGGTGGAGTGGGAGGGGCAGAGCTATCGTCTCATCGACACGGCTGGGATCCGCAGAAAAAGCCGGGTGGAATATGGGGTGGAGTTTTTCAGCATTAACCGCGCCTTCAAAGCCATCCAGCGCTCGGACGTGGTGCTGCTGGTCATTGACGCCCTGGAGGGGGTAACCGAGCAGGATCAGCGGTTGGCTGGCCGCATCGAAGAAGAAGGCCGCGCCTGCATCATCGTTGTCAACAAGTGGGACGCGGTGGAAAACAAAGATACTCACACCATTAACGAGTACACCCGCGAGATCCGCGAGCGGCTTTATTTCATTGACTGGGCACCCCTGTTGTTTGTCAGCGCCCTCACGGGGCAGCGCACCCACAAGATCTTTGCCGAGGTCAACACAGCGGTAGCCGCCCATCGCAAGCGCATCGCCACCTCCGTGGTCAATGAAGTTCTCCAGGATGCCCTCGCCTGGCAGTCACCCCCCGCCAACCGCCAGGGCAAGCAGGGCAAAATCTACTACGGCACCCAGGTGGCGGAGCGGCCTCCCACCTTTCTCCTGTTTGTCAACGATCCCGATCTGTTCAAAGAGAACTACCGCCGCTACCTGGAAAAGCACTTCCGGCAAAACCTCGACTTCACCGGTACCCCCATTCGCTTTCGCTGGCGCAGCAAATCCGAGCGCCTGGTGGGACGGGCAGTGCAAAAATTGGAGGGTTCCCTGGCCTCTCGTTAGGCCCTCTGGTGGACGAAGCTCTCTTCTGAAAGCGTATGGCTGTGGATCCCAACGTCAAAACCCTGGTGGAGAATCGCCGCGCCCGCTTCGAGTACGAGATCTTGGAGACCTACGAAGCCGGGATCCAACTGACCGGCACAGAGGTAAAGTCCATCCGAGCGGGCAAAGCCAACTTGCAAGACGCTTTTGCCCTCTTTCGCGATGGCGAGGCCTGGCTGCACAACTTGCATGTTGCCCCCCACGGAACTGCCAGCAAGGTGTTTAACCACGACCCGACCCGCCGCCGCAAGCTGTTGTTGCACCGCCGCGAGATCGACCGGCTGCGGGGCCTGGTGGAGCAAAAAGGCCTGACTGTGGTTCCCCTGCGGCTGGTGCTCAACCGCGGCTGGATCAAGGCTCACCTGGGCGTGGCCCGCGGCAAAAAGCTCCACGACAAGCGACAAGCAATTAAGGAACGGGAGACGCGGCGGGAGATCCAGCGGGAGCTCAAGGGGCGCTAGGGCCCGACAAGCTCCTGGCAGCTCCTATTTTCCGAGGGGGGTGGCCCAAAGCCGCTGGAGCCCTTCGTGGCAACAATTTCCAGTTTTCCTCTCCCTCAGGGAGAGGGGCTGGGAGTGAGAAATCCTCCGCTAGGATTGGAAGCGAGATCCGACTCGGTCGGCTGCAAAGGCACCACTGGGAAATTCTAGGCGCCGGGGAGAGGAAAGAAGCGGTCGGTGGCCTTGACCCGCTCACACCAGGCGCGGATGTTGGGGAAGGGCTTGAGGTCAAACCCGCCCTGCTCGGCCACATGGGTATAGGTAAACAGGGCCAGATCGGCGATGGTGTAGCGGTTGCCCACGAAGAACTCCTTCTCCCGTAGGTGGCTTTCCATGATCTCCAGAGCCTCGGTACCGAGTTTCAGGTTCTGGGCAATTAGCTCGGCATTGGCCTCGGCCTGGCCGGCTCGCACCCAAAAGCGGGTGGTGGCAATGTAGCGGGCAATGCGGGTTTGTTCAAAAAGGAGCCATTTCAAGATCTCGGCCCGCTCCAGCCGCGTCTGGCCATAGAGGGGAGTGTCCTCTGCTAGGTAAACCAAGATTGCGGCTGACTCGGCCAAGACGGTGCCGTCTTCCAGCTCCAAAGCCGGGATCTGCCCCAGGGGGTTCTTGGCCAGGTACTCGGGGCGGCGATTTTCTCCGACCCTGGAGTTGACCTCAACCGTCTCGTAAGGGATCCCCAACTGTTTGAGAAGCAGCTCTACTTTGTAGCAATTCCCGGAGGTCGGGATCCCATACAGTCGCAGCATTGCCGTTAACCTCAACGTGCAGCATCCCCATCAATACCACCAGATAGCTCAACCTCAGCCACAAAACCCCTTCACGTTTCAACGCGGTAGCCGAAGTCGCGCAGCAGGTGCTCGGAGCGCCGCCAGTGGGGCCGCACCTTGACGAACAGCTCCAGGTACACCTTGCCGGCAATGAGCTTTTGAATCTGGAGGCGGGCGGCCTGGCCAATTTGCTTGAGCCTTTCCCCCCCTTTGCCGATGAGGATCCCTTTTTGCGAGTCCCGCTCCACGTAGAGGGTGGCCAGGACGCGGGTGACGGTGGGGGTTTCTTCCACCTGGTCGATGGTGACGGCCACCGAGTGGGGCACCTCCTCGCGGGTGTGCAAGAGAACTTGCTCGCGGATCAACTCCGCCATGATAAACCGCTCCGGCTGATCCGTCACCAGATCCGGGGGATAGTAGTAGGGCCCAGGGGGCAGCAGGTCGACGGTGGCCTGGATGAGGGGCGCCAAGCTGCCGGGATCCAACGCCGACACCCAGACGACGGGGGCACCGGGGCGCAGGGCTTGGTAGCTCTCTTGGTGGGCCTGGCGCGCGGCAGACTCTTTGGGCAGCAGATCGGCTTTGTTGCAGACGAGGATGCAGGGGGTCGCGCTGGGGATCCGCTCGGCGATAAAAGCATCCCCCCGCCCTGCCGGCACCGAGCCATCCACCACGAAGAGGACGACATCCACGCTCCCAATGGCAGCCTGGGCGTTGTGTACCAAGATCTCCCCCAGGCGGTGGTGGGGCTTGTGGATGCCAGGGGTGTCCACCCAGATGATCTGGGCTTGCGGCAAAGAGAGGATCCCCCGCAGGCGGTTGCGGGTGGTCTGGGCCACGGGAGAAGTGATGGCGATCTTCTGGCCCACCAGAGCGTTCATCAAGGTGGACTTGCCCACATTGGGCCGCCCGATGAGCGCCGCAAATCCCGACTTAAACCCCGGTGGGGCGACCGGGATCCCCGACAGCCCCGCCTCCCCCCGGCCACCCTCTTGTCCCCTCGTGTACGGGGGGATGTAGGGGGGGGCCAGCTCTGGCGGCGCTTGGGCCGCCCCTTCCTGCCACCCTTCCTCTGGAGCGGGATCCCGAAGAGGGGGATGGCCGCGTTCCCGTCGCTCTTCTTCCATCGTGCCCCCTATCTCTGGTAGCCGGACCAGGACTGCGCCTGGCTACTGTCAAAGGCCAGGGAAACCTCAGGCAACTGCAGGGAGAGGGATCCCAGCTCGGCCAGGGTGGTGCCGGGGTAGTAAAAGGCGAGGATTTGCGCCGCGTTCAACCCCCGCCGCGCCAGGGTGTAGGCGCCGTACTGGCTCAGCCCCACCCCGTGGCCAAAGCCGCCGCCGATAAAGCGGTAGCCTGTCAGCCGCCCGCTCTGTTTCAGGGGTTCCACGCGAAACAGAGTGCTGTACAGGCGGGGAAAAGCCAGGCGCACCTGATCCTTGCGCAAAAGAATCGAGTGGAGCCCTTGGGGCGTCTGCAAGTCCACGTGCAGCGCCTGCACCCGACCACTGACCGAGCGCTCCAGGACGTGCAGCCCCTGGATGGTCATCCACTCGGGGAGAGGGATCCCGAGGTACTCTTGAGCGGCCCGCAGTTGGGCGTTTAGCTCCTCCAGCGACTGAGAAAACTCCCAGCGGAAGAGGCGCGATACCCCTGCTTCGTTGAAACCCTCCCGCCGGGCCAGAAAGGCCTTGAAGTCGCTCTCCTGCCGCAAATCGAAGGGCTGATCTGGCTGGTGGGCGATATCCACCTGCGGGCGCAGGTAGGGGCGCGGCTCGCCGTCCCAAACTTCTTCAAAGCCTGCCGAGATGCCGCCGTTGGTGGAAGAATAAACGGCATCCACCAGCTCGCCCTTGTAGGTGAGCACCAGGCCGCTGGTCTGGCGAATCGCTTCGTCGGCCCGCGGATGGGTGCCGCTCAGCCCCTTGTAAACCTGGCAGTGGGTATTGGCACAGAGGTGGTAGTCGTCGATCTGAAAGCGGTGCAGGTTCTTGAGGGCGTAGGTGCGCGCCAAAATTGCCTGGGCGGCCATGGCGGCAAAGGGGGCCCCTGGCCCCACCTCATGGGGCACCACCCCCCGTAAATAGGTTTCCAGGGGCACGGCGTTGACCACCGTATAGCTGCCGTAGGCATTGGGCTGAATGGTAATGGATCCGGCATAGTAGCGGTCGTTCACCCGCAGATAGCCGGCATCGGAGGTTACCCTCAGGCGGGTGCGATGGTAGCGAAAATGCTCATGTACCCAGCTCAGCTCCGCCCGTTCGCGCCGCTCCTGCACCTCCAGCCGCACCTGAGGGATCCCTTCTTTCTGGGCATACTGCTGAATCTGGATCAGTTGTTGGGGAGTGTAGGCACGGCTGGCCCACACCTGCCATTCCTGCGGTTGGGCGATCTCGGTGCGGATGCCCAGAGATTCCCAGGAGTTGGCGCTGGCCTCGGCGCTCTCGAAGCTTTTGTGGCTGCTGAGGATGAGGCGGTACACGGTTTCCGGGCTGGCCAGGGCGCGGTTGACGATCCCAACCGTAACTTGTGGGAGCCGCTGCCTCTGGGTGCTGCCGTCTGCCTGGGCAAATTCCAGGGTGAGGAAAGACCCCAGCGGCGCTGCCAGCTCCACCTGATCTTGCTCAGAACGGCCAAAGCGTTGCACAATGCCCACGTGCAGGATCGGGTTTTCGGGGGTGGCCGCTGCAGACAATTGCGCTGGCAAGACAGGATCTTCGGCCTCTTTGCGAACCCCGGTCGCGTCAGCGGCACGGAGCACCAAGGCTGTCAGCAACAGGCCCAAGCCGGAAATGAGGCTGCTCTGTTTGCGCCAGCGGAGCGGAGTCCTTAAAAACCGGCGAGGTTGGGCAGTAGGAGACTGACAACTGGCCATGGCCGCTTTATCCTGACAACACACCCTGTCGATTGTACCCGCATCTTTTCTGGCCTAGCCGCAGCGATGGATGCTCCTCTACCCTCTACCTCCCTGCTTTTTACCGGAAACGACGGTGGATTCTCGAACCTGCCTCCTCCTGCTCTACGCAAGGGATCCGGCTGGCGGTTGGGCTGGGATCCTGGGCGCTCCCCTTTTGTGGCCCTGGTGGGAGGAGAGACTTGGGCGTTGGAGCTAACCCTAGAAGAATGGCAAGCATTTGTGCAGGGGGTGTATCGTCTGCAGCAGGATATGGAAGCTGTCGCCTCCCAACTGATGGCCGAGGAGAGCATTACGCTGGAGCAGACCTTTCCTGCCCTCACGTTGGTTGCCAGTGGCAGCGCCACTGCTTGGGGCCTCTATCTCCAGTTGCACCAGGGCCGGCGGGGTGAGGGTTTCTGGCCAGCAGAAGTTGTCCCGGAGCTGTGTCGTGCCCTCGACCAATTCCAGGAGTGCTGACCCGCCGCCGCTTGCAGGTTTTGGGGAGGAACCCAAGGCAACTCAGGTCAAACTCCAATCAATTGCTGAAGAAAAGATACTTGATAAACCCTGAGGCCACCCCAACGACTAGGGCCACGATCGCGCCGCGGCTGATGAACTCCTGTTGGTCAAGCCGCTTGCTGTAGCCATCCATTTTGCCGCTTAGCTCCGCGATTTTCACTTCCAGGCTGCTACGGCTGAGGTCGATCTTGGCTTCCAGCTCGTTGCGAGTGAGGTCGATCTTGGCTTCCAGCTCGTTGCGAGCGCCTTGGATCTTGCTCTCTAGGTCGTTGCGAGTGAGGTCGATCTTGGCTTCCAGGTCGGTTTTGACCAGCCGGATCTCGCTTTTGATCTCCGTCACTTGGATTTCCAACTTGCGGTCGATTCCCTCCAGCTTTTTGTCCAAAGCCAGGATGAGGTCTTTAATTTCTTGATTGGGATCCGACATCCGCAGTTCTGCCCAAGACCGCTGGCTCCTATTATCGCCTAAGGGATCCCTCCTCAAACTGGCGGCTCAACCGTTGCCACGATGTCGCGGATGACGGCCTCTGCCTCCTGCCGTCGGTTGCTCGTCATGTCCCCAGATCCGGCCAAAGAAATGCGATGGGCCAGCACCGGCACAAACAAAGCTTGCAGATCTTCTGGTAGGCAAAAGCTCCGCCCTCTCACCAACGCCTGCGCCCGTGCTGCCCTTGCCAAGGCCAACGCCCCGCGGGTGGACACGCCGGCCCGCAACAGCCTGGAGGCACGCGTCGCCTGCACCACCTGCAGCAGATAGTCGGCCAGGGATCCATCCAGGTACACCTGATCCACCGCCGCCTGGATCTCCCGCAGCTCCGCCAGGGAAAGCACCGGCTGGAGAGCCTCCACCGGCTCTGCCTGCTGTCGCTGCAGCAGCAAAGCCCGCTCCACCTCAGGGCTGGGGTAGCCGATGGACAGCCGCACCAGAAACCGATCCAACTGGCTTTCCGGGAGGGGATAGGTGCCGTGATACTCCAAGGGGTTTTGGGTGGCCAACACCATAAAGGGACTGGGCAGCGGGTAGGTGCGGTTGTCCAGCGAAACCTGCTTTTCCGCCATTGCCTCTAGCAGGGCACTCTGGGTGCGGGGAGAGGTGCGATTGATCTCGTCGGCCAGGATGACATGGGCAAAAATGGGGCCTGGGCGAAATTCAAACTCCCCTTTCTCTTTGTTAAAAAGGGTGAGGCCAAGAATGTCAGTCGGCAAGAGGTCGCTGGTAAATTGAATTCGCTGAAACTTGGCCCCCAAGCTGCGGGCAATGGCCCGCGCCAACGTGGTTTTGCCTACTCCCGGCACGTCCTCCAGGAGGACATGGCCTTCCGCCACCAGGGCCGTCACCACGGCCTGCACCACCCGTGGCTTGCCTTGAAACACCGACTCGACGTTGGCGATCAGCTTGCCGATCTGCTGCCGCAAAGTTTGCAATCGCTCCGCCGGGATCCGCGCTGAACCGGACAGGGTGCCAACACTTGCCATAAACCACTCCCAAAGGGGCCTATTCCACCATACAGGCCCAACCCACCGGCAACCCAAAGGGGATCCCACAAAACCCCGGTGGAAAACCGGAGTATCATAGACCTGATCCTTGCAGGAAGGATGGGTATTTTGGAACTGTCTTGTAAAAGTGAGTACGCTCTCCTGGCCCTTCTGGAGTTGGCCCAGCACTACCATGACGGCCGGGTATTGCAGATTAAGGAGATCGCAGCCCACCAGTCGATTCCCGACCGCTATCTGGAGCAGTTGCTGGCCACGCTGCGCAGGCAGGGCCTGGTACGCAGCCAGCGGGGCGCCAAAGGAGGTTACTCTCTGGCTCGACCGCCCTGGCAGATCTCCCTATTGGACATCATTCAGGCCATCGAGGGAGAAGATCTCACCCGCCCCCGCGACTTGCCCAGCGGCGATCTCTCGCCGGAGCGCCAGGTGCTCTGGCAGGCTTGGCAAGATGCCCAGGCGGCAGCGGTGGGCATTCTCCAAAAAACGACCTTGCAAGACCTCTGCGACCGGCAGGCGCAACAGCAACAGGCCAGGTTGATGTACTACATCTAGAGGAAGCTGCCGGTGTCGATGCCCTGGGCTTGGCCTCCTCTCAAGAGGGTGAGTACCTCTTCCCGCCGAGGCGAACGAGAGGGGCTGGGATCCCTGTCAAGTTTTGGGTTATCCTGAAACCCATTGCCTCTTGAATTGCTTCCTTTGCATTCCATGACCTTTCGCTCCCCTCGCTCTCAGGCTGCCGATACGTTTTCTTCGGAAGATTTTGCCAAGGCTCTGGAGGCGCAAAGCCTTGACTTTCGACCGGGACAGGTGGTGCGAGGCCGCATCTTCCAGCACCAGAACGATGGGGCGCTGGTGGATATCGGCGGCAAGTCGCCGGCCTTTTTGCCCCTGAAAGAAGCCGGGATCCGCTCAGGAGAGGATTTGAGCGAGCTTTTTCCCCTCAAAAGCGAAGCCGATTTTCTCATCTTGCGAGAGGACTCGGAAGGGCAAATCGTACTCTCGGCGCGGCGGCTGCGGCTGAAGCGACTTTGGGAAGAGCTGGCCGAAAAACAGACCAACGGCCAGACGGTAACTGCCCTGGTGATCGGCACCAACAAGGGCGGGGTTCTGGTGGACGTGCAGGGGCTGCGGGGCTTTATTCCTCGCTCGCATCTCAACCAACGGGAAAATCTAGAAGAGCTGGTGGGCCAATCGCTGACCGCCAGTTTGTTGGAGGTCAACCCCGCTGCCAACAAGCTGGTGCTCTCCCAGCGAGTAGCGCGACAAGCTGAGAGCCTGGGAATCTACACCACCGGTCAGGTGGTGCGGGGCAAGGTCAGCGCCCTCAAGCCCTTCGGCGTTTTCGTGGAGCTGGAGGAGGGGGGCAGCGGGCTGTTGCCCATCAAGCAGGTCAGCCAAAGCTTTGTCGCCTCCTTATCCGACTTGTTCCAGCCCGGTCAGCCGCTCAAGGCCGTGGTCATCGATGTGGATGAGGCCAAAGGGCGGGTAGCGCTCTCTCTGCGGGTGTTGGAAAAATACCCCGGCGAGGTGTTAGAGCAACTGGCCCTCATTACCGAGGAAGCTGAAGAGCGGGCCGGCAAACTGAAGGGGAGAATCACGTCCGAGGGCAAGGTCATTTAACCCATACCGACTGCCAAGGCGCTCCTGGGCGAGCCTTCCGGATCCCTGGGCTGGACCTCACCCAAGACTTGGCGCCGATCCCCCAATCCCGCCAGCAGCAGGGGACCTTTCGTAGCCACCGGCTGTGGAAACAGCACCCCTTATCCCTGATGCTCAGCTTCCCTCTCCTTCTGGGAGGGGGGCTGGATCCTATGTCCTGCCAGCATCAACTCCCTGGCACTGCGGAGCCCTGGGGGGCTGTTTCAAACTTGTACAGAGTGGCAATGCCGTGAACAGCAACTGAGGCTGGGGTGTTGTCTATACGCGATGCTGGCGCAACAGAGATGAAGAGATTTCCTTACCAATCCTCCGCTATTGCGTTTCCATGCAAATCTTAGGTTGGAAATGCTCAAATTAGGACACAGCAAGGGTTTTAGCTATTGCCGCCACTGAGGAAATAGCCAGAATAAGAGTAGCTATTGACCCAGCAATGGGCGCTACGACAACTTGGTGAATGCACGATGTTTCCCTCTCTGTTGACCCCACGCACAGCCAGCCTACTCCTATCGGGAGCCGCACTGGGCATCCACTGCCAGGTGGCCATGGCCGCTCCTTTTCGCGACACCTTTGGCCACTGGGCGCAAGCCTATATCGAGACCCTCTCCTCTCAAGGGGTGTTGAACGGCTTCCCAGACGGCACCTTCCGACCCGAACAGCCCGTTACTCGCACCGAGGCGCTGGTGATCCTGACTAACGCCCTTGGCAACACGAGTGCCATCCCCGCGGCTCAGCCGAGCGAGCTGTTCAGCCGCTACCGCGACGCGGCAGCCATTCCCAACTGGGCCCTGGCACAACTTGCAGCCGCCAACCGTGCCGGCCTGATTGTCAATTACCCGGATCCTATGCTTTTGGAGCCGAACCGCCCTGCCACCCGTGCCGAGGTGGCCGCTTTTACCCACCAGGCCCTGCTCAATCGGGGATCCCTGGTGGCCCAGAACCCGAGCAGTTGGGTTTCCACCCCCCCGGCGGGCTTTGACCTGCGCCTTTCCACGCTGGCGGCGGGCACCCTGATGCAGACCACCACCCCCTTCAACGAGCGCCTCTTCATCGCTCCCAACGAAACTCGCCCCCTGTCCTTGATCGTCCGCACCCCGATTCGCAACGCCCAGGGGGACATCCTGGTGCCTTTCGGCTCGCGGGTGGATGGCCGCTTTGAGCCGGCACCGGGGGGCACGCGCTTTGTGGCAGAAAGCATCATCGCCAACAACCAACTGTTCCCCTTGGCTGCCCAATCGGATGTGATCCACGATGTTAAGGATCCTCGCTACACCACCACGGGCAAAATCATCCAAGATGCGGCCATCGGCGCGGCAGCGGGCGCCATTCTCGGCTTGGTGACCGGCGACAATGCCATTGCCACAGAAGAAGTGCTGGGGGCTGGGGTGGCCGGAGCGGTGATCGGCAACGTCACGGCGCCACAGGTGGTAGTTTTGGATCCCAACCAGGTGATCGAGCTGCGCCTCACCCAGGATCTGGCGCTGGTCCCTCAATCCCGCTAGCGGCGCGGGGGTGTCCGTTGCAACAAGACACAGGCGATACAACTTCGTCACCGTCTTTCCATCGGTGAAGCTGGGCGTTGCCTCGATCCCCAACTCCGTATCCCCCCGTACACGGGGGGATATAGGGGGGGCCGGGGTTGGGAGTGAGGGCAAAAGGCTATCTTCTCAGCCAATCCAACAGAGTCGTTCCCCCCAGCCACAGGCCCACCAAAATGGAAGTGGTCAGCAGCCCCGCCGCCACACAGATCAGGGATCCCAAGCTGCACAGGATCCCGTCCTCTTCGAGGAGGCCAAAGGCGGTGACGAAGACCCCCATCGCCG
>NZ_JANSHG010000051.1:0-14510 GCF_047461555.1 Synechococcus sp. WC101 | reverse complement strand
CAAAGAAGCGGTTGATCTTGCCGTCGCTGTCGCAGGTCAGATCGGCCAGGGTGGCCCACTGGCGCGGCTCCTCGTCCAGACGGTGGATGGGCATGATGGGGAACACCTGGTCGATGGCCCAGCTATCCGGCAGGGATTGGAAGAGGGAGAAGTTGCCGTAGTAGATGCTGGCCAGCATCTCGTCCAGATCCAGGAGATCTACGGCCACCGGCTGCCCCGCCTGGTGCTGCTCGTAGGCCAGCGTGCAGATCTTGTCGGAGCAGTTCCAAAACAGCCGCTCCACCTCGGCCCGCTCCCGCAAGCTGAGGGATCCCTCGGTAAATTGGCGCAGGGCGGCCTCTTTCAGCTCCTGGCAGCGGCGATAGTCGGCCACCAGGGTCTCGGGCCGGATCTCGTAGTAGAGCTGGTTCAGCTTTTGGATCACCTCAGCATCGGAGGTGAGCTGGGTGGGCATGGGGTAGGGGCTGGCGGCGTTGACATCCTGGATGTCGAAGACCAGCACCGACTGGTGGGACATCAGGGCCCGCCCGCTTTCGGTCACCAGCACCGGCGGCTGGATCCCGTGCGGCTGCAGGGCGGTCAGCACCGTCTGCACCACGGTGGCGGCGTAATCTTCCAGGCTGTAGCTCTGGGAAAAGTGGCTGGTGGACTGGGATCCGTCGTAATCGACCCCCAAGCCGCCGCCGACATCCAGATAGCCCATCGGCGCCCCCAGCTTGACCAGCTCGATGTAGATCTGGCTGGCCTCCCGCACGGCCCGCCCATGCACGCTCACCATCGAGATCTGCGAGCCGATGTGGTAGTGCAACAGGCGCAGACAGTGCAGCTTGCCGACTTCCCGCAGCCGCTCCACCACCTGCAACATCTCGGTGGCCGTGAGGCCGAACTTGGCCCGATCCCCAGCCGAGGTGCCCCAGCGGCCACTGCCCTGGGCGGACAGCTTGGCCCGCACCCCCAGCAGGGGATCAATCCCCAGGTGCTCGGCAGCTTGCAGCACCAGCTCCAGCTCTTGCAGCCGTTCCAGGACGATGATGGGGGTGCGCCCCAGCCGCTGGGCCAAGAGGGCCGTTTCCATAAAGTCGCGGTCTTTGTAGCCGTTGCAGATCAACAAAGCCCCAGGTGTATCCAGCAGAGCCAGGGCGATCAACAGCTCCGGCTTGGATCCCGCCTCCAGGCCAAAGTGGTAGGCACGGCCGTGCTTGACCACCTCTTCCACTAGGTGGCGCTGCTGGTTCACCTTGACCGGGTAAACCCCTCGGTAGACGTTGGGGTAGCCAAAGCGCTCGATGGCCTGCTGAAAGCTCTCACAAATCCGCCGCATGCGGTCGGCCACGATCTCGGGAAAGCGAATCAACAAAGGCAACTGCAAACCCCGCGCCACCAGATCCGTTACCAGGTGGTACAGGTCGATGCCCCCTTCCTGCTGCTGTGAGCCCTGTGGGGTTACCTCCACATGACCGGCGGCGTTGATACGGAAGTAGGGATCCCCCCAACCAGAAATGCGATAGAGCTTTTCGCTGTCTCGCAGTGTCCAGGGAGAACGAGTCAAAGTCGGCATAGTAGTCCCCCAGATACCGAGATGTGAACAGCGCAGGATTTCTGCACAGAACCCACAATATATTGCCCTATTCCAAGATATGTCAAGATTTTTCCAAGGCAGGGGGGATCCGGCCCCAAACTGGCTAAGCCTTGCCAGATAAGGCTTTGGCCTGAGGATCCCTCTGCAGTTGCTGCAGAACTCAACTCTCTCGTTCTCTTTTTTTCGCTGTTTTTCTTTGTTTTTCTCGCTCAAGCTTCGTTTTTTACTCTGGATCCAGAAGCGGGGTTGGGATCCCAACTGTTGCCCAAGAGCGCAGCGAATCCTGCAAGGATCGGCGACAAGTTGGTGGAGGGAAGAAGCTGCCTTTTGCGGAAGGTTGTCCCCTCTGGTGCTTCCCAGAGCTCAGGATGGCCACCCTTGACAGGGCTCCGTAGGCAAGACAAGGATCGGGGCGGAGAGCTTGGAGCGCCTCAGCTATGGTGCAACTGCCCCGCCTTCGCCGCCGAGAAATGCTGCTGTCGTTGCTGGCTGCTGCTGGCCTGAGCGCCTGCCAAAGGGGATCCCGTTCTGGGCAGGCTGGCCCTGTTGCCGACAGCCAGCTTGCCGCTGAGACCTTGTTGATCAACGGGGCCGGGGCCACCTTCCCGGCTCCCCTGTATTTGCGCTGGTTTTCCGACTACCGCCAGGTGGATCCCAAAGTCGAAATCAACTTCCAGCCGGTGGGCAGCGCCGCCGGCATCCGCCAATTTATCGACCAGACGGTGGACTTTGCCGCCAGCGACGTGGCCATGACCGATGCCGAAATTGCCGAAGTCAAGCGGGGCGTGGTCATGATCCCGATGACGGCAGGCAGCATTGCCGTCGGCTACAACCTGCCCGGGATCCGCTCCGGCCTCAAACTGTCCCGCTCGGTGTTGGTGCAGATCTTCCGCGGCCAAATTACCCAGTGGCGGGATCCGCAGATTTTGGCCCTCAACCCCGACCTGGAGATCCCCGACCTGCCCATCGCCGTCTGCTACCGCTCCGACGGCAGCGGCACCACCGACACCTTTACCCGCCACCTGGCCGCCATCGACCCCACCTGGGCCTCCGAGATCGGCGTCGGCATGTCCCTGGAGTGGCCGGTGGGCATTGGGGTGAAAGGCAACGAAGGCATGAGCGCCCAGATGCTCCTCAGCGAAGGGGTGATCGGCTATGTGGAATCGGTCTATGCCCGCGACCTGGATCTGTCGGTGGCGGCCCTGGAAAACCGCCGCGGCGAGTTCGTCCTCCCCACCCCGGAAGCCTCGGCCCTGGCCCTGAGCGAAATCGAGCTGCCCGACAACCTGCGGGCTTTTGTGCCCGATCCCGCCGGCGCGGGGGCCTACCCCATCGTCACCTACACCTGGATCCTGGCCTACCGCCAGTATCGGGATCCCGCCATGGCCAACGCCCTGCGGGCAGTGCTGCGCTGGGCCCTCAGCGAGGGACAAGCTCTGGCCGCAGAGATGGGCTACCTGCCCTTGGCCGAAACCGTTGTAGCCCGCAGCCTGGAAGCCCTGCAGCTTATCCAGAGCTAGCCGCCCTTGCCCCAACCGGTCCTGGAAGCAAGGCCGCGGCAGGTACGGAGATCCGTAACTGTTCTGCCTTCCAGTCGCCAGAAATGGGCGGCATTCTCGCCCTGACCCAGATGCCCTGCTGGTTAGGATCGACCTAGGAAACGGCTAAATACCTGCTGAATTTTCACGGATTGGCTGCCCAAGCTACTTCATACAGCCTGGCGGCGGTAGCCGAGGTCACGTCTTGAACAAAAGGAGAACAAGGAGCCGATGGGAAAAGTTGTAGGAATTGACTTGGGCACAACCAACTCGGTTGTCGCCGTAATGGAAGGGGGCGTCCCCACTGTCATTCCCAATGCCGAGGGGAGCCGCACTACACCCTCAGTGGTCGCTTTCACCAAAGATGGGGAGCGCCTGGTGGGCCAGATGGCCCGTCGCCAAGCGGTGCTCAACCCCGAGAACACTTTTTACTCGGTCAAGCGGTTCATCGGGCGCAAGTACGATGAGCTGAACGTCGATGCCAAGCGGGTCTCCTACCAGGTGCGGCGGGATGAGCGGGGCAATGTCAAGTTGTACTCACCCCGCATGAACAAGGAATTTGCCCCCGAAGAGATCTCGGCCATGGTGCTGCGCAAGCTGGTAGAAGACGCCAGCCGCTACCTAGGCCAACCGGTCACCCAAGCCGTCATTACTGTCCCGGCCTACTTTAACGACTCGCAGCGGCAGGCCACCAAAGATGCCGGGAGGATCGCCGGCTTGGAAGTGCTGCGCATCATCAACGAGCCGACGGCGGCTTCCTTGGCCTATGGCTTGGACAAGCGCAACAACGAGACCATCCTCGTCTTCGACTTGGGCGGTGGCACCTTCGACGTCTCCATTCTGGAGGTGGGGGATGGCGTCTTCGAGGTGAAGGCCACCAGCGGCGATACCCAGTTGGGTGGCGACGACTTCGACAAGAAGATCGTCGACTGGATGGCCGAAGAGTTCAAGCGCATGGAAGGGATCGACCTGCGGCAAGACCGGCAGGCCCTGCAGCGGCTGACGGAAGCCGCCGAGAAGGCCAAGATCGAGCTGTCCAGCGTCTCCGAGACTACCATCAACCTGCCCTTCATCACCGCCACGGCCGATGGTCCGAAGCACCTGGAGTTGAAGCTCTCCCGCGCCCATTTTGAACACCTCTGCGCCGACTTGCTGGAGCGCTGCAAAGGGCCGGTGGAGCAGGCCCTGCGGGATGCCAAGCTCACCAAGGCCGACATCAACGAAGTGGTGCTGGTGGGCGGCTCCACCCGCATCCCGGCGGTGCAGCGGCTGGTGAAGGAGCTGCTGGGCAAAGAGCCCAACCAAACTGTCAACCCCGACGAGGTGGTGGCCGTGGGTGCTGCCATCCAAGCTGGCGTGCTGGCGGGCGAGGTCAAAGACGTGCTGTTGCTGGATGTCACCCCCTTGTCTTTGGGGGTGGAAACCCTGGGCGGTATCGCCACCAAGCTGATCCCGCGCAACACCACCATCCCCACCCGCAAGTCGGAGATTTTCTCCACCGCCGAAGATGGGCAGACCTCGGTGGAAATCCACGTGGTGCAAGGGGAGCGGGAGTTGGCTCGCGACAACAAGTCCCTGGGCCGCTTCAAGCTGGACGGGATCCCGCCGGCTCCCCGCGGTGTGCCGCAGATCGAGGTGACCTTCGACATCGACGCCAACGGCATCCTCAAAGTGACGGCCAGAGACAAGGGCAGCGGCAAGGAGCAGAGCATTTCCATTACCGGCGCCTCCACGCTGGATAGCAAAGAGGTGGAGCGGATGATCGCCGAGGCGGAAAAATACGCTGCCGAAGACCGCGCCCGCCGCGAGAAAATCGAGCGCCGCAACAAGGCCGACTCGCTGGCCTACCAGGCTGAGCGGCAGTTGAAGGAGCTGGGAGACAAGGTCTCCGCCAGCAAGCGCAGCCAAATCGAGACCCTGGTGCGAGAGCTGCGGGAGGCCATCCAGCGGGACGACGACAGCGCCATCCAGAGCAAAGAGCGGGAGCTGCAAGAGGCCCTCTACGCCATGAGCAGCGAGCTCTATCAGCAGCCCGGCGCCGCTTCCAGCTCCACCTCTGGGACAACCTCCGGCGGCAGCGACGACGTCATCGACGCCGACTTCACCGAGAGCAAGTAACGACAATGGGATCCCCCTGGGGCCCGCAGGGCGGATCCCGCCTTTGTCTGGAGCATCGATAATGGGGAGGGACGGGATGGGCGATAGCGTCTAGCCCGCCTCTTTCTCTTTTCGTCAACAGGTCAGAGGGAGGGATCCCTTGATGCCTGGCCTCTTGGTTTTCTGACCCTTCTCAGTGACTTGCCTGCGGACGCCTCCATGCAAAATTTCAAGGACTACTACAAGATTTTGGGGGTCAGCCAGACGGCCACCGCCGACGAGATCAAGCAGGCCTATCGGCGCCTGGCCCGAAAATATCACCCGGATGTTAACCCGAACAACAAAGCTGCCGAAGAGAAGTTTAAGGAGATCAACGAAGCCTACGAAGTTCTCTCGGATCCCGGCAAACGCAGGCAATACGACCAATTTGGCCAGTACCACCAGCAGGGCGGGTTCCGCTACCGGCGGGATACCTACAGCCAGCCTTACAGCAGCAGCCCTTTTGGCGACAGCTCCTTCAGCGAAGACTTTGGGGGAAGCGGTTTTGGCAGTGGCGTCGATTTCAGCCAATTTGAGGATTTTCAAGACTTCATCGATCAACTGCTGGGCCGGGTGCGCAACTCAGGTGCGGATCGCAGCAGTAGCTCCGCTGGCAACGCCAACTACGATGCGGAGGCCACCATCCAGCTCACCATTCCCGAAGCTTTTGAAGGGGGCAGACGCCGCCTACGGGTGGGCGGGGATCGCGTGCTCGAGGTCAACATCCCAGCAGGGATGACGCCAGGGAAGCGGATTCGCCTGCGCGGCCAAGGCCACCCCAAACCCAACGGCGGCGCCGGCGACCTGTACCTCAAGATCGAGCTGAAGGAGCACCCCTTCTACCGCCTTGAGGGGTTTGACGTCTACTGCGATTTGCCCATCAGCCCCAGCGAGGCCGTCTTGGGCGCCCAGGTGGAGGTGCCCACCTTGGATGGAGTGGTGAAGCTGCGGATCCCACCCGGCATGCAGCCGGGGCGAAAGTTGCGCTTGGCAGAGAGGGGTTTTCCCAAGGGCAATGGAGAGCGGGGCGATTTCTACGCGGTAGTTCAGATCTATTTGCCCACCCGTGTTTCGGAGGAGGAGCGGGAGCTCTACGAAAAGCTGCAGCGGGTTCAGTCCTATGATCCCCGTGCCGCCCTCAAGCTCTAGCTAGAAGGAGGAGTGGGCGGTCGGAGAGCGCGATCCAGGAGTTCCATCGGGTGATAAATGGGGATCCCGGCCTTGCCTTGCAGACGCAGGTGCTTCTGGAGCTGCAGGCGGCAGCCGATATTGGCGGAGACGATCCCCTGGGCGCTGGTGTTGAGCAGGTTGGCCACCTTCTGGGATCCCAGCTCGTCGGCCACCTCGGGCTGCAGCAGGTTGTAGACGCCGGAGCTGCCGCAGCAGAGGGCGGCATCGACAGGATCCCGCAGCTCCAGCCCGGGAATTTGCCGCAGCAGTTGTCGCGGCTCCTGGCTGAGGCGCTGCCCGTGCAGCATGTGGCAGGCATCCTGATAGGCCAGCACCAAGGGATCCGGCTGCAGGGGGTACAGGGGAGCGGTCAGCCCTACCTGCGCCAGAAACTCCTGGATATCCTTGACTTTGGCCGCAAACTGAGCCCCTTTCTCTTGGTAGTCGGGATCCCTGGCCAAAAGGTGGCCGTACTCCTTGAGGGTGTGGCCGCAGCCGGAGGCAGTCACCAAAATGGCATCCAACTCGTAGCCGGCAAAAGCATCCACCATCTGGCGGGCCAGGGCTTCTGCCTGCTGCAGTTGCCCTTGGTGGTGGGGCAAGGCCGCACAACAGCCCTGGGCGGGCGGGATCACCACCTCACAGCCGTTGTGGGTCAAGACGCGAATGCTGGCCTCATTCACCTGCGGGGCAAACAGGCGCTGCACGCAGCCGAGGAGCAGCCCCACGCGAAAGCGGCGTTCGCCCACCGCCGGGATCCGCTCCGGGTAGCGCTTGGGCAGCAGTTGCCCCACCTCAAGAGGGGGCAAGAGGGATTCCATGGCCGCCAGGCGCGGGGAGACCTTCGCCAGCCCTTGGCGGATCCAGGCGCCGACCCCCATTTTTTGGTAGAGCCAAAGGGGCCAGAGCAGAGGCCGCAGCCGCGCCGGGTAGGGGAAGAGCCAGAAGATGAACTGGCGGTACAGCCAATCCCAAAGGTTGCGGCGGTGGTTGCGCTCGATCTGCGGGCGGGTGGCGGCGATCAGCCGGTCGTAGCGCACCCCCGAAGGACAGGCGGTAACGCAGGCCAGACAGCCCAGGCAGGTATCGAAATGGGAAACCACTGCTGCCGAGAGAGAGATTTGGCCTTGATTGAGGGCGTCCATCTGGTAGATGCGCCCCCGCGGCGAGTCTGTCTCCTTGCCGAGGACGCGGTAGCTGGGGCAGGTGGTCAGACAAAACCCACAGTGCACACAGGCATCGATTAGCTTTGGATCCGGCGGATCCAGGCTGTCAAAACTCGGCCTTTTGGATGAGCTCATCGGCCTCGACCTATCGCGCTTTCAACACTTCATCACCCCCGTAAAGAGAGAATTGGCCGTTCGGGGATCCTGTCCCCTCCTTTTGCTTCCGGGGTTTTTTGCATCTTAATCTGGGAACAGAGCGTCTGAGACTTCTATCCAGATCCAAACGCTCTTTTCGTCCGTACTACCCTAGAGAAGGGACATACCCGGCCGATTTCTCCTCGTCGTTCATTTCCCAATGAAAGTGCAACACCTCTTCACCCCAGCTCTTGTGGGGGCAGCTCTCTCCAGTTTGAGCCTATCTGGAGCGGCTTTTGCCCAGGCCAACCTGCGGGAGCTGCCCCCCGATCTGGCCGAACAGCTCACTACAGAGCAGATCTTGCAAGCCTGCGCCGCCAACCAGGCAGACACCTTGCCCAGCCCCTTCCCAGACGTGGTGCCGACCGATTGGGCCTACAAGGCGGTGCTCACCCTCTACTACTGCGGCGCCTACCGGGGGGCCATTCCCCCGGAGACCTTCCGGCGCTACCTGGAGCAACAGCGGGGATCCCAAACTTAGCTCCCTGTCGGATACATCTCCTGGATGAGGTGGGCGTAGCGCTCGGCCACCGGGTTACGCTTAATTTTCAGCGTCTGGGTCATGAGGCCGTTTTCCACGCTCAGGGGCTCTGGCAAAAAGCGGAAGTCGGCAATTTGCTCGTGGGGCCGGTAGCCAGGACGCTCTTGGATGCGGGCCCGCACCTCCTGCAAAATCAACGTGCGCACCTGCGGGTGGCCCAAGAGCTCGGCCTCCGCAGCCGGGATCCCTTGCTCAGCGGCCCAAGCCTTAAGGGCATCGAGGTTGGGGTAGATGAGGGCGGCCAGTTTCTTTTGGTCTTGCCCGACGATCACGATCTGGCTGATGTAGGGGGATTGCAGGCAGGCATCTTCCAGCGGCTGCGGCTCGACATTTTCGCCGTTAAGCAGCACGATCACGTCCTTGGCCCTGCCGGTGATCACCAGTTGTCCGTCGGGGGTGAGCCAGCCCAGATCCCCGGTTTCAAACCAGCCATCAGAGCTGAGAACTTTAGCGGTGGCTTCTGGATTGTTGTAGTAGCCCATCATCACCTGCGGGCCACGGGCCAGGATCAACCCCTTTTGGCCAGGGGGCAAGGGCTGCCGGGTTTCCGGATCGACAATGCGAAACTCCGTCCCTGGCAGCGGTGGGCCAGCCGTACCGCGCACGTTGTTGTCAGGACGCCGCGCGCACAGCACCGGCGAGGTTTCCGTGAGGCCGTAGCCATTGAGGATGGAAATGCCCACCACCTCGTAAAACAGATCCAGGTAGGCGGGCAGGGATCCGCCGCCGCTGATGGCCTGTTGAAAATTGGGGCCCAAAGCCTGCCGCACCTTGCGGTAGATCAGCGCATCGGCCAGGCGGTGGACAGGCCAGAGCAGCCCCTGTTGCAGGCGGGCCCCCAGGCGCACCCACGGGCTGACGCCGTAGTGTAAAATCGACCGGTTGCCGGCAATCCGCCCGGCGAGCACGTAGCCTTCGCTGGTCGCCATCAAGGTGCGGATCAGCCGCTGCATCAGGGGGCTTTTTTCCTTAAATTGCCGCTGGATCCCTTCGTAAACGGTCTCCCAGATGCGGGGCACCGCCACCAGATAGTGGGGCTGCTCCTGTTGAAAATCTTGCTTGATAAAGCGAGGGTTGGTGTAAACCAACGTGCAGGCCTGGCTGAGGAGAAAATACTCACAGGCCCGCTCGTAGGAGTGCCAGGTGGGCAGAATTGTCAGCACCTTATCCCCAGGCCGGGGCTGCACCACCACATGCAAGTTTTCCACCTGGTGCATCAGGTTGCCGTGGCTGAGCATCACCCCCTTGGGCCGACCGGAAGTGCCAGAAGTGTAGATGATGGTGGCCAACTGGGATCGCTCCAGCCGCGGCGGCTCGTAGCGGCGCTCCCGGCCTTTTTGCAGCCACTGAGAAAAATTCAATACCCCCGGCTCTTCTTCATCGGAAAGCAACAGCAGCCGCTCCAGGCCCAGCTCCTGCACAACCGGCCGCACCCGGCTTAGGGTCTTCGCATCCTGGGCAATCAAAGCGGTGCTGCCGGAATGGCGCAAAATGTAGCCCAGCTCCGCCGGATCCGCCACGGCGCTGCGGGGCACATTGACCGCTCCCGTAAACAGCGTGGCCAGATCTGCCATCAGCCAGCGGGGGGAATTGTCGGCAAAAATGGCCACCCGATCCCCAGGCCGAATGCCCAAAGCCTGCAAACCGGCAGCCAAGATCTGAATGCGGCGAAAGAGCTGCCCGTAAGAAATCTCAAAGACCGGCTGGGCATGGGGATCCCTGAGGGCAGTGTAATCGGCAAACTTTTCGGCCAGGACTTGCCAGATGTCGAGCAGCGTCGTCCCAGCGGGGGTAGCAGCAGCGGAGACAGTAGTCATAAATCTGTACCCTAAATCACATTTACAGTCTAGTAAACTTGGGCTTTTTCCCAAGACACCCCCAGGACAGTTCTCAATCTGTCACCAAATCCAACCCCTTCCCCTTGCGGGGAAAAGGTAGGGATCAACCCTACTCCCGGAAAAGCCTGAACTCATGAGGTTTTCAAGGTGCGCTCGCGAGGAAGTACCGAGACTTCCCGCCACAGATGTTAACCTCGCTTCCCCGAATAAGCGCAACTCAGAAAATTCGCTCTTTTGGGGACGTCATGCTGCATTTTCCCGCCAATCCCGGCAAAAGCTACTAGATCTTATGGCACCCGCAAAAAAAGCTAGCAATGGCTCCCCCCGATGGATCGGCCCCAAAACTTTACAATCTCGGCTAAGCTGAGAACCTCACAAAATAAGGTAGTCCGGCGGCTCGTAGGGGAGAGGCCCGCCGAAGACCTTGGTACGTCGTTTGGCGGTGGCATCCAGAGGGTAGGCCTGCAGGCTATCTTCCTCGAGGTTGAGCAGAGGCAGCCACGACTTTTCCAGCTCGGCAGTGTCCAGGGGGCATTCAACAACGGAGTATTGCGCTCGCTGGCAGCACTGTTCCAGGCGCTTGGCCAACTGTTGTCGGCGCTTATCGTCCACCACGTCGTAGCAAACCAACCATAGCCTCAGCGCAGCTCCATTGCTTCGTACTCTAGGTTGCCGCTCACCAGGCAACGGCCCAGCCAGCGGGCTTGCTCCAGCACGATTTGGCTCAGGGCTAGGCGACGCGATTGCGGAGGGTAAAGCAAAGGCTCGCAGAAGCGGCGCTCCAGCTCACCCAAAAACAGCTTTTTGGCCAGGGATCCCATGCTCCATCCGGCGACGGCTCGCAGTCTTCCGGGGTGAGCAAGCCGGCCTTGATGAGTTGGCTTACCCAGCATTTCGCTCATCCCTCTCACAAAGGCCTCGGCCTAGATGCCCTTAGATTCGTCGTCAAAGTACCAGTATGCTTTCCTAGAGATCCAACCGAATAACCTTGCTGCCCAAAATTTGCCTAATGCTCTCCAGACTGTCTTTTCTTGCGTTGAACCCAAAGGTATCTCGCTGTGGCTGCTAGCGCAAGCGGGAGTAGGGACGGGGATAGGGTTGGCGCATCTGCCGAGCCAGGTACACCTGAAAGGTTTGCGCCACCGCGCCCGCCCGCCGCAGGGGAACCTCTGCCACTGGCTCAATTTGTTCAAAGTAGGTGCCGTAGACAGCCTGGATCCCTGCTCTTGGCCAAAACAGCTGGGAGGTGACCAGCAGCCCATCTTTGCCCAGCCAGTCTTCAGGTTGGGACCAAAAGGCAAAGCCGCGCAGATCTTCATCCAGGCAGGTGAGGGGCTTCTCCGTCAGCGGCGCCAAGGCTATGCCGATCTGCCCGCCCAAAAAGTAAACGTTGGTGAAGATAAAATCCGCCTCTGCAAGAGCCTGGGCCAAGCGGGGATCCGTCTGAAACTGCCGCCGCAACTGTTCGATGTCAATCAGCTGAGTCGAGGGATCCCGTTCCACCGGCCACAGGCCCAGCCCGCCGGGATCCTGGAGGAGGCCGTAGCGCACATGGGCCAGCCCCACTGCCACCAACAGGCCCACTGCCACCGCCGTCCCCGCCAAGAGCTGCCTTGCTCCTGGCCACCGTTCCCAGCGGGATCCCAACAGCAAGCTCAGCACCCAAAACCCCGGCATGGGCCAAGTGGGGAGGATGGGCCGGTAGCCTCCCATGAAGGTAAAAGCCAACACCAGCGGCAGCCCACAGGCCAAGATTAAAAGCTGTTTCAGCTCCTGATCCGTGAGGCGTCTTCCCTGAACCAGCGCCAGCCCCACCCGCCCACCCTCGGCCAAGCTCAGCCCCAGCAGAGGGATCCCCAAGGTCGGGAAAAGGTACCCCATCTCCTGCAGCACCGTCAGCCCCAGCTCCTGCAGTTGATACCCTGCCTCCGGCACTGCTCGCCCCCCCTGGAAGCGGAAGGAGACCCAATCCTGTTGGGTGTTCCAGATTAAAACGGGGCTGAAGGCCGCCAAAAACCCCACCACCGCCAAGAGCGCCCATCCCGACCGAAGAGCGCAGCGGTGGGCCGGGCTGAGCAGACAAAAGAGCACCAGGCCAAACCCCAGCGCCAGGCCGTGGTATTTGCCCAGGCAGGCCAGCCCCACCAAGAGCCCAATCAGCGCCAGCCGCGGCCCCGGTCGGTAGCGCGCTGCCCCATAGACCCCCAATTTCCCCTCCGCCAAGGGAGCCGGAAAAAACTCCTGGGCAGCCACCCACAGGGTTGCCGCCGTAAACACCATCAGCGGGCTATCCGGCAGGGTCAGCACCCCAAACCCAATCCAGAAAATGGGGGCGATGCTGATGGTTGCCAGGGTGATCAGCCCCGCCTGTGGCGAAAAAAGCCGCGTCGCCGTCAGGTAAAGCAACAGGGAAGAGCCGGTGTAGGCCAGCAGGGATCCCAGTCGAATCGAAAAAGCCGACACCTGCCCCGTCAAAACAGGCCCCAAGCCCGTTGTCCAGGCCACCAGCGGCGGATGGTCAAAATAGCTCCAGTCCAGATGGCGGGTGTAGAGGTAGTAGTAGGCTTCGTCAAAGCCCGGTGGCAACAGAGCAGCCACCAAGCAGCGCAGAAGCAGGCCCAGGCCCAAAATCCACAGAGCAGCTTTCGGCAGCACAGGGGATCCCCTTGAGCGTGTGGACAGGTGTTATTGTCTCAGCTTTGGCCAGACTTGTCCCCAAAAAACCAAGTGGGGGCTCAGAATAAACTGAGCCTAAGACGTTGCCTCCGGCAGCTTTACCGGACACCCCAAAAGCTGGCCCAATTGCTCTGCTTCCGCCCTTGCCTTGCTATCATCAGAACCAAAGCCTAGGTACAATAAAGGCTCTCCCAATGCCAAATTCACCTTCACCGAAAAATAACTATCGCCATCGGAATCTGTTGACCTCTCAACTACAACTTGCTGAACATCTCTGAAGGAATAAGCTTTCCGCCCCCTTATTCCAAAGGGAGTGAGGTGCTCCTCCAAGATCTGGTAGAAGGAGCGGTCAAAGGTCAGCCGACGGCTTCCTAGCTTAGGTATTAGCGATAGACCTACCATTCCTGCTGGGAGAGAAAGTAGAAGCGCAGCAAACAAATCTCCTGAGTTAAAACTATCGCTGGCCACCAAGAGCTGACTCTCTGCACTCATCCGAAACGATTGGATCTTGGTTGCCAGTTGTCGAGCGTCGCTCTCGCTGGCGGCTGACCAAGCTTTTGTTTCTCCTGCAGGAGTTATGAGAGTAACGTAGTAATAGGTTGTCTCGTCTCCTTCGGAGTCTGTTCGAGTTTCAGTTTTGACTCGGGCTCCTCTTACATCATAATAGAACTCGATCTGTTTTGGTAAAGGCAGCAGTGGTTGAAAGACCACTTCAGAGGTGACTGTATCCTGATCAAGCCGATGGCAAGTGAAACGGCGATCCCCCCTGAAAAAGCCAAATCAGGGAACACAAAGCCAGCGCCACAAAGAAAATAACGCCAGCAGCCACCAGCGGAACCCCAGGCTCTAGACAAACGCGCTTGCTGGGGGTTTGCTCTACACATCTCATCCCTATAGGCTTACCTCCGTCGGGATCCCTGGGCCTTGCCCTCATTATTGCTTGCTGGTGTGATACTTGACCGTTTTCCGGAATACAGAGCTTTGCTCATTTTGAGAGCAGAGTTGGGTTGCGAGATCCAGGGCAAAGCCAGAGAATCCTCTTGCAGATAAGCTGGGCGCTCCAGGACTTGTACTGGCTGGCCGGGACGATAGATGTAGATTCTTCGGCTTTCCGGGTCAATTAGCCAGCCCAGTTGGGCGCCGTTGTCGAGGTACTTCTGCAGCGTGGCTTGCAAAGCAACCAGATCGTCCACAGAGGAGCGTAATCCGAGCCTAGGAAGGCAAAGCGATGGCGCTCCTCGGAGGTAAGCTGTTCCGCTACGCAACGCTAAACAAAAACGAACTTTTGTAAGAACTTCGTCCCGCTTACGCGATCATAGATAGTAAGCAAAACCTTGAGGCTTTGCCTCAAGGAACTATCTAGAGGCATCTTGACAGCGCCTTTGCGAGTTCGTTTTTGAACTGCGTCAAAATCCCCCGCCTTTAGGCAGTGGGAGTGTCAAGTTCGTGGTTGCTGATAGCCATCGGTTAAGGGCTGGTGGAAAAAGAGGGCAGCTCGGGGCAGATTATTCCCAAACTAAGCTGAGATCGGCAACAAAGCCAGGGAGGGCGGGATCCCCTTCTAGGTAAGCTGGGCGCTCCAGAACTTGGACGAGCTGGCCGGGGCGATAGACGTAAACTCGCTGGCTTTCCGGGTCGATCAGCCAGCCCAGTTGGGATCCGTTCTCGAGG
>NZ_JANSHG010000050.1:0-14666 GCF_047461555.1 Synechococcus sp. WC101 | reverse complement strand
CCCCAGTCAGGCTGGGCTGCTGGCGAATGTTAATGCCCTCATTGGCAATCACCCGCACCTGTCGCACACCCCGCCACTCGGCCAGAGGGCCGGTCAATTCAGGCTCAGGCGTGGGTTCTGGCTGGCCCGGAGCGTCGATGGCAACCGGCGGCTGCTCCAGTTGCACCTGGGGCTGCTCCAGCGGCGGCGCTGGCGGCGTGAACAGGCTCCTCAGCATCTGCCAGATCACCAGCAGGGAGAGGATGCCCACGCCGACCACTCCGGCCAAGCCGATGCCGAGGGGAATGGCAGGGCGCTCACCCCGACCACGGCGGGATCCCAGGCGGCTGCGGCGGTAACGCTCCACCTCCTGCGATCCCCACTCGTGGGCGTGTGGGATCCCTTCCTCGAAGGGGGGCTTGGCCGGCCCCTCGCCGCGCCGGTAGGCGGGCAAATCGGACATACGCGGGGGCTCTGGAGGAGGCGCTGTCCCTCCCCGCGGAAAGGGGGCGGGCGGGCGAGGCGATTCTTGTGTTTGCTCAGTTAGGCGTGGGCCACCCACCATAGCAGGCAAATGGGGTGCGGGGTGGAAAGATGGGGGAGATAGCGTCCCCGCCGGCGAGCTCTCGCGACTGGGCATCTCGTCCAGGTAAGCCTGAACCTGGGGGTTGTCGAAGTAAGCTTGCAAGGTTGCTTGGGCAGTTTCCAGGCCGCGAAACTCTGGGAACACCTCCTCTTGAAACCACCTTTCTGTGAAGCGGCACAGACCCGGCAGATGGTCAGGGGAGCCGGCGGAGTGTTCTTCGATAAACTGCAGGGCCTCTGTTTCTTGGCTGGAGCGCAGATGGTCAAGCGCCTCCTCGGTCTGCCCCAGCAACAGGCTGCAGATGGCCTGCTCCAGATGGACATCCTGCCGCTGGGCCAGGCGGGCCAAGTAGCCGCGGGCACGCCGCACCAAGGCCGGACGTTTTTCCAGATAGCCTGCTGCCAGCAACACCTGCACGGCCAAGTAGGCGGCCACCAGCGAGGGACGCTCGGCCTCTCGCTCAAACAGCTCCTGCTGTTCTTGGAGAGTAAGGTGACGGCGCACCCGCTGGATGAAGCGCAAGAAATCTTCTGTGCTGAGGCCAGAGCCATCCTGCCCACTTCCTTCAATGCCACCCCGCTCGTCCAGCATGGCTTTCAGGAGGGCAAGCCCTTGCTGCCGCGCCAGGACAGGATCGGCAAGCGCCTCTTTGCCGATTTGGGCGGGGGCGCTAGTCTCAAGGCTGAGGAGCTGCAAAATGCGGTAGGGACGCAGCTTGCCCAGATCAAGGCGGAGCTCTGCTTGCAGCTGCGGAAAAGCCTGATACTCCTCCAGCTCCGCCAGGCCCGCCTGCAGAGAGCGCGCCGCCTCTTCGTAGGATCCCTGTTGCCAGGCTTCCCGGCCCAGCTCCAACTGGGCGATGGCCCGCGCCAAAATGGCGTCAGAACGGGCAGGGTGGCCCTGCTCCAGCATCTGTTGAGCCAAATCTAAGGCCGCTTGGTACTCTCCGACTTCGCAATACAAACACAGCACTCCTGGCAAGAGGGGCTCTTCCACCGTCAGGGTGGGATCCGCCGGTGTCAGGTGTTCGTCGTAGTTTTGTCGCGCCTCTGGGTTAAGCAACACCGAGGCTGCCTCTTGAATAAGCTGAGCGCGAGCTTCCACGGCCTGCGGCGAAAACCCCAGCAGCCAAGAGCGCTCGCCCGGCTTGGGATCGAGCCGCTCTCGGTAGGCCTGCTCGATCTGATGCTCGTCCGCCCGTGGTGACAGCATCAAAACCCGGTAGTAGTCGAGGGGCACCCGCACCGTCATGGCTTTTGTCCGCTTTCCTGCTCGCGTCAAGGCGTCTTTGGACACCTGACCCCTATCGACTTAACTGTAGTCCTTTTCCTCGGCAAAAGGGATCCCCTCTTGCCTAGAGCCTACCAGTCCCAGCTCCCCGGCTCCCCCTTGAAGGGGCCTACGACCTTGGAGGTAATCCAGCCGCCGTAGAAATCTCCCGGCTGGGGCCGGACTCGTTCTCCATCCACCCGGCACTCCTGCACGCGGCCCGCATAAAAAGCGAGGTGGTCGCGGATGGGCCAAAACTCCGGGCTGGGATCCGGATAGCTCCAGGCGGCATCCACGGCCACCTGGGATCCAACTTGCACCGTCCAGTAGCGGGCAGATCCTTTGAACTCGCAGAAGGAGGTGCGGGCGCTGGGGCGGAGATACTCCAGCCGCACATCGGCGGGGGGGATGTAGTAGGTGGGCGGGTGGCTGGTTTCCAGGATGCGGTAGCAGCGGCAGCTGTGGGCGATGAGCTCGCCATTAAAGAAAACTTCCACCCGCTCGGCGGTTGGCTCCAGGCGGGGCGGGCGCGGGTAGTCCCAGACGGATTCTTGTCCGGGCCGGGGCGGGATGGGCCGGGGGCGCATGGGCAGTCTCCAAAACAGGACGGATGCACCTAGAGCAGGCGGGTGGCCTCTACCAGTTTGGCGTACTGCACCAGCAGCAGAGACTGGTGCTCCGGCAACACCTGAATCACCCCTTGCTGTTGCAGGCGGCCCAGCACCGCCGCCGCTACCTCCCGGCTGACCTGGCTGATATCGGCCAAATCCTGGAGGGGAGGGTAAACAATGCGCACGCCCTGCTCGGTTTTCTCGCCAAAGGCCTCTGCCAGTTGTACCAGCGCATGCACCACCCGCAGCGGGGGGCTTTGTCGATCCAGATCGGCCTGCAAATTGGCCAGGCGCAGGCGGCGGGAGAGGCTGCAAGCCAGGCGATAACACAGGTGCGGCTCCTGCAGCATCAGCGCCTTGAAGGTGGCCGCCGGGATCCCGGCCGCCCGCAGCGGGGTCAGGGCCAGCACATCCCGCGAGCGGGGGGCTTCGTCCAGCACCGCCATTTCCCCCACCCAAGCGCCCGGCCCGAGCAAAGCCAGGGTTTGGGCGCTGTCTTGTGTCCCTTCTGCTGTGCGAATCCCCACAGACCGCCGCACCTTGGCCCAGCCAGAGAGGATCAAATAAACGACGTTGCCCCAGGCATCCTGCATCAAGAGCGCCTGTCCTGCCGCAATATCCCGCAGCTTCACCTGGGATCCCAACCATTGCAGAGAGGCTGCTGAGAGTTGGGCCAGCGTCGGCACCGCCTTGAGCTCGGAGAGGAGGGCAGCAGAGACATCAGAATTCATGCCGGTTGACCCTAGCGCAAGCCCACTGTAGCCCAGTCGCCGGCTCAAGGGCTATCCTGCAGAGTGTTCGCCCTAGGTCGGATCCCCTGCCCCAAAATCCGAGAGCTTGTAGCCGCTGCGGCCTCTGGAACCTTTGCAGCTGCCTTGAGTTTGGGGAGTGGGGGCCGAGCGGGAGGAACTCAAACTGCGCCATTATCGTCTAGCTAACAGAGGTTCTGCTTGGGAGGGGATCCCTCCGTCGTTGTCCTTCGATAATCTATGGGTACCTATGGATGCTGCCCTCAGCGACATCAGTGGCCAGCGCTGGTCGGTCTGGGTGAAGGACGTGCCTGTGCGGCCCGAAAAGCTCGCTGACGTGGATCTGGTGCTGCTCTGCCAGCAGGGATCCCGGCCCCACCGCGAGGCCTTCGCTGAGCTGATACGCCGTCACCAGGCCTATGTGGACAAGGTGCTCTACCACCTGGCCCCCGACTGGCCTGACCGGCACGACCTGGCCCAGGAAGTCTGGATCCGGGCCTACCGCCACCTAAAGCGGCTGCAGGAGCCGGCGAAGTTTCGCAGTTGGTTGGGGCGGATTGCCACCAACCTGTTCTATGACGAGCTGCGCAAGCGCAAACGGCAGCAGCAGCCCCTTTCTTTGGATGCCCCGATTTCGATGCGGGACAGTGAGGTGGAATGGGAGCTGCCCAGCGAGAGCCCTAGCCCCCATGAGCACCTCACCACCTGCGAGTTTTACGAGCAATTGCACCAAGCCGTCCGCGACCTGCCTCAGGTTTTTCGCCAGACAATCCTGCTGCGGGAAATTCAGGGGATGGCCTACGAGGAAATTGCCGAGATCACAGGAGTGTCTTTGGGCACCGTTAAGTCTCGCATTGCCCGCGCCCGCGCCCGCTTACAATCCACCCTAAAACCCTACCTCGATGGTGAATGACCATGGTTCGCGGCAACCTTAACCCCGACCGCGAGGACTCCCAGCCAGAACTGCCGCTGGTGGAGGAGCGCTTTGAACAGTTGAGCGCCTACCTGGATGGGGAATTGTCGCCCCAAGAGGCGCGGCAGGTGGAAGACTGGCTGGCCAGCGATCCCCAAGCGCGGCAACTGTACAGCCAACTGGCAGCCTTGCAGGCCGGCTTGGCCAACCTCAAGGCCCCAACTTTGGATCCTGGCCAAACAGAGCTGCTGATCAGCCGCGTGTTCGAGGAGCTGGACCGCAGGCCGGCGCTCGATCTGAGCTGGCGGCGGTGCAGGGGCACCCCTTGGGGACGGGTGGCAGCGGCTGGGGTGGCCTTGGCGGGAGCCGGCTGGGCGGGCTGGCGTTGGTCGCATCCCCAGCCGTTGGTGTCGCTAGAGGAGCCGCCGGTGCGGGTGGCCATCGTGCCTGCCTCTGCCCGGGTTGCCCAGCGCTATCTGTTCGAGCCGGGGCAAAAACAAGATGCCTACTCAATTTTGTTTGAGACAACGCCGAACCTCGGCGACGAGGTGAGCTGGGAATGATTCTGAGCAGGCTTGAGAAAGATTGAGGAGTGGAGGGTGGAAAAAGCAGTTCGCGGAGCTTGCGGTTTGGCAGTTTGCCTTTGGCTAGTTAGTCTGGGATCCTTGTCGGCCCAGGCTGACCCCAGTGGCAGCCATTTCGCAGCGCCGCAGGACTCACGTCCTTATCCCCATGCCCTGGAGCCCACCAACCTGCCCTCACCCAGATCCCGTCTCACCCAACCGCTGGCCGGCTCTCAGGCTTCCACCCCCGCCCAAAACCAACCGGCCTCTCCCGAGATAGAGCTATCGCCTTTTCCCGATTTCCCCCTCCTTAAGGAGTTGGATCCGCCCCTCCCCACCTTGGCCGACCTGGGCATCCATTGGGATCGCCTGGCTCTGCTGCCCGACCTCGAGCTGGCCGAGGAAATGGATAGGGAGTTCAGCCGCCGCTTGGCCCGCCTGAACCGGCAGATTGCCAACCAACAAGAGCGCCTCTACCGCCTGTTGCAAACCTGGGACTCTGACGAGGCCGATATCCGTCAAATTCAGGCCCAACTGAGCCAGTTGCGCACAGAACGGGATCGCCTGGCGCTGGAACACCTGTTGCTGCTGCGGCAGTTGCAAGAGAACTTCGCCCTGCCTCTACCGGCCCGCTCTGCCGCCAGCTCTCCCTGAGGTGGGCCCAAGTTATGATCGGCAGAGGGCAACCACTGACGGAGCTGAGCGATGGCCCAAGTGCCCAGCAACCCAGAGATCGAGCAGTTGGCCGCTGCCATTGGCGAGGAAGTTTACATCGATGTAGCCCGCTGGCACCTCTACCTGCGGGATGCCCATCTGCACACCCTCTTGGCAGAACAACTGGCCCCCCAGGTGAGGGCAGGCAAGGTGGATGAGGACGCGGTCACGGAGATCTTGCAACGGATCCCGGTAAAAGTGGGGGGTGGGCGCAAAGAATTGCCCCTGGCGGATCTGTTGCCGATGCAAAGCCTGCTGAACTTGTTGGATGTGCTGGAGGAGTTCAGCCGCAAATGGGCTCAGTAGAGGGGGAGAAAGCATTGCAGCATCAGCTCAATCGGCTCAAGCAGTCTAGGCGGTCGCTGCCTCCAGCCGGCACCTGGCTCAGGGCCGCTGGTTTTGCCTTGCTGCTGGGGCTGTTGTCGGCCTGTCAGGGAACCGAGTGGGGAGAGCGGCTGCAAAGAGCGGTGCGACCGGTGGGCCTGCCTCCCCCTCTCTCCGCCGACCGACCGGAGACGCCCACGCCTCTGCCGGGATCCCGCTCCCCCTCTGCTCCTGCCACCCCCCCTGCTTCCTTCACGCCCCCGCCCAGCCAGGTCAGCAGCCGTTTCACGGATCTGGAGCCCGGATCCCTGGTGGCCCGTGCTGTCTCTGATCTGGATCGGCTGGGTGTCTTTGCCGATATTGTTGGCAGTGAGTTTCAGCCGCAGCGTAGCGTTCGTCGCGGCGAATTTGCCCGCTGGTTGGTGCTGGCCAACAACGCCATTCACGCCGACCAGCCCAGCCGCCAAATCCGTTTGGGATCCGCTGGCGAGCGCCCCTTGTTTTTGGATGTGCCGGAGGAGGATCCCAACTTTCGCTACATCCAGGCCCTGGGAGCTGCCGGCCTGGTGGTCGGCGATGCCAACCGCGAGTTCCGCCCCAACAGCCTGCTGTCGCGGGCAGAGCTGATCCGCATGAAGGCACCTCTGGATTTGCCGCCCGGCCAGATCAAGGGATCCCGAGCAGAGCTGGAGGAGCGTTGGGGCTTTACCGATGCGGCCCAGATCCCCGACGAGGCCGTTGCCCCCCTGGTGGCGGATCGCAGCCTGGAGAATGCCTCCACGGTGTTGCGCACCTTCGGCCCCATCCGCACGTTTAACCCCTTTGAGCCGGTCAGCCGCGGGGAAGCGGCGATTGCCCTTTCGGCCTTTGGGGAGCGAACGGCTCAGGAAGCTGCCTTGCCAACCCCAACTCCCGCAGCCGAGCCCCCCGACCCTGAGCCTTCTCCTCCTGTTGCCGAGCCAGACCAGACCCCTTCCCCTCCTCCCACCCCTGAGGGCGACCCCTCTCCCAGCGCCACTGGCAACTCTAAACCTCCAGCCGTCACCCCAGGGGCAGGGGAAATTGTGACGCCGCGCGAGCCTCAGCCCTAAATTGAGGGCGATCCCAGCGTAGAAGCGGAGAGGGCCGCAGCGCTTAACCCCCTCTCCTGCTTCGCCCCCCTGAGGCTGGATTGCAAAAGGACCAACCCCCTGGCTGCTCTTGTTGTTGGCGGCGGAAAAATGCTAACTCTCTTGCTGCTCCACAGGGCAAGCTCCTCCCCGCCTATAAAATGGGAGAAGCCAACTTGGAAAATCGACAGGGATCCCGTCTGTGTCTGCGACTGTTCCCGAAATTCGCTCGGAAGACCTGCTGCGCTACACCGTAATCGGGTCGCGGCGGCCCAGCGTCTACTTTTGGGCGGTGGCGCTGACAGGGGGTGGGCTGGGCTTTACCCTGGCGGGTCTTTCCAGCTATTTCCACCGCAACTTGCTCCCCTTTTCCGATCCCGCCAGCCTGGTGTTCATTCCCCAGGGCATTGCCATGCTCTTCTACGGCGTGCTCGGATCCCTGGCGGGGCTGTATCAATGGCTGAGCCTGTACTGGAACCTGGGGGGCGGCTACAACGAGTTCGACCGCCGCACCCAGAAGATAACCCTGGTGCGGCAGGGCTTTCCGGGCAAAAACCGCGAGGTGCGCCTAGAATACGACTTTGCCGAGGTGCAAAGCCTGCGGGTGGAGCTGCGAGAGGGCTTCAACCCTCGCCGCGCCATCTACTTGCGCATAAAAGGACGCGGCGACATCCCCCTCACCGGCGTCGGCCAGCCCCCTCCCCTGGCCGAGATCGAAAACCAAGCCGCTGAGATCGCCCGCTTTCTCAATGTCAGCCTAGAAGGTATTTGAGATTCTGTTTGGTTGTGGACGGCTGCTGGTCAGGGATCCCAGGAATTGAGATAGCCCAGAAACCGTCTCAACAACATCGGGTCAATTGTCCCAGTAAATTTCCCCTTCCGAAGGGAGAAGGGCTGGGGGTAAGGGAGCCGTGCCTTGCGGCGCCCTTGAGGAAGGTCTAGGAACCGCGGCTAGGCAAAGCTGCAGATCCTGCAACGGCCAGAGAAGGGCTGGCCGACCCTGGAGCAAAAGCCTGGGCTGTCGGGAACCCCAAAAACGGGCTTTGTTCCACCGCCTGAGTGGAGAGGGTAAATAGAGGATTGGAGAGGATGCCAGCGAAGATGGTGGCCACCAGCGTCACCACCATGCCCACCCGCAAAGCCGGCATGCCCTCAGCCTGCCAGTCGGTTGGGGGGTAGTTTTGCACCGAAAGCGACATCTCCTGCGGCTCTTTTACCACCATGGTTTTCACCACCCGCACGTAGTAGTAGATGGAGATGACGCTAGTCACCAGGCCCACCAGCACCAGCGTGTATTCTCCTGCCTGCCAGCCGGCCCAGAAGAGATAGAGCTTGCCGAAAAAGCCGGCCAGCGGCGGCAACCCGCCCAGGGAGAGCAGACAAATGCTCAGGCAAAGGGTGAGAAAGGGATCCTTCTGATAGAGGCCGCTGTACTCGTTGATTTCGTCGGTGCCAGTCTTGAGGCTGAAGAGGGTGACACACAGAAAAGCCCCTAGGTTCATGGCCAAATAGACCATCAGGTAAAAAATCAAGCTGGCATAGCCCGCTTCGGTGCCCGCCACCAAACCGATCAAGACAAAGCCCGCCTGCCCAATAGAAGAATAGGCCAGCAGTCGTTTGAGGCGGGTTTGGGCAATCGCCACCACATTCCCCAGCACCATGGTCAAAATGGCCAGCACCGAGAGCACCGCCCGCCACTCTTCTGTCATCGCCGGAAAGACGGTGGCCAAAAAGCGAATGGCCAGGGCAAAGCCTGCCGCCTTGGATCCCACCGACAAGAAGGCCACCACCGGCGTCGGGGATCCCTCATAGACATCAGGAGTCCACTGGTGGAAAGGCACCGCCGCCAGCTTAAAGCCAATGCCGCCCAGGCAGAACACCAAAGCGAGGATCCCCACCAGCCCGGCATTGGCCAGGTAGGGCGCAATAGCCGCCAACTGGGTCTGCCCCCCCGACAGGCCATAAAGCAGCGACATGCCGTAGAGGAAGATAGCGGTGCTGCTGGCCCCCGTCAACAGATACTTCAGGGCCGCCTCGGAAGAACGCGGATCCCGCTTGGTGTAGCCGGCCATCAGGTAGCTGGCGATGCCCAGCGTTTCCAAGGAGACGAACACCATGATGAGATCCGTCGCCCCGGCGAGGAACATGCCCCCCAAGGTGGCCGTGAGGAGCAGCACATAGAACTCGCCCGTGGGCGCGCCTGCCTGGAGGAAGTAGCGCTCCGCCATCATCACCGTCAGGGCTGCCGTCGCCACCACCAGGCCGCGGAAGAGAATGCTCACCGGATCCGCGGCAAAGCTGCCCAAGAAGCTCTCCAACTGGGGCTGCTGCCATTGCAACACCAAGGTCACCAAGGCCCCAAGCAAACCAAAGAGGGAGAGGGCCGGAAGACTTTTGCGCGCCGCCGACCCACCCACCAAATCCACCACCAGGACGATCAACAGCGTGAGGGTAACCACCACCTCCGGCCAAATGGCGCCGGCATGCAGGTTTCCGGTTGGGGCGAAGACATCCATAGGGGAAGACTATGAAGAGAGATTAACGGGATCCAAAGCCAGCATACCGCGATTTCCGGCCTCCCTAGCTTGCTTCTGGCATTTCTTCTCCCAATTGTCTCCATCGACACTTCCTGGTTTCAAGAAAGCTTGGCGCTGGAGGTGAGCACCAATCGTAGGCGAGCGTGGATGAGGCTTAAGTCGGCCAAGCCCAGGTCGATCTCGCCGTCGATGACGATCCCGGTGTTGATCAGCCGATCCAACAGTTCCAGCAGGGATCCCTCGCCGTGGGGTTGGCCGGGGTAGTAGTCCCCCTGGCGGGGCAAGAGAGAGCCCAGATCCCCCAGATCTAGGTTGAGCTCTGCCGGGTCGATCTCCAGCAGGGCGCAGAGTTGCCGAATTTGCTGCCGCAGGGCCTGGAGGCTGCTGCCGGCCCGCTCGATTTGCTCGGCAGAAAGGCGGTTGGCCTCCATCTGTCGCACCACTTGCGCTTCCATCAACTGCCGCAGCAGCTCCACCAAGGTCAGCACCAGCGAGGCCAAACCGGCTTCCGGGCGTTTCCGGCCAGGGGTGAGCCGGGCCCGGCTCAAGTCTTCCGGGCTGGCCGGGCTGATAGCAAGGCGGGGGGAAGGAGCAGCCAACCACTGCTCAAAGGGCTGGAAGAGCTGTTCCAGGCTAAGCAAATGGAGGTGGGGATCCCGCGCCGCCTCTTGCCGCTCTTCGGGCAGGTTGTAGCCCCAGGCAGCCAAAAACAAGAGCACCTGCTCCAGGTCCGGCACCCTTTGCACCTGGCGCAGCGTCTGCAGGCGATCCTCGACAAACCAGAGTTCCTCAGGCGCTACCTGGGTCGCTGCTAGCAGCCGCCGGAGGGTGGTGGCCTTGGGGGCGCGCACCTCCTTGCCCAGGATACGGTGGCGCGGCAGTTGGATCCCTTCGCGGAGCAAAAGCTGCTGGATAAACCGCCCCTCCTTGGTGCTGAGAATGGCCAGGCGGGGCTCGCCAGCAGCCTGGATCTGGCGCATCCAAGCCGCCACTCCCGGATAAAAGCGGTGCAGCCCCAGCCAGCCCTGCAGATCTTCTTCGATCCAGCGATCCCGCACCTCATCCAGCCTTTGGGCTAAAGCCTGCTCGGAGATCCCCGCTCCCTGCAACAACCGCTGCCGCCAGCCGGGCCAGTCTTGGCGCAAAGCGTCTTCGGGGATCCCTTGCTGCAGCCCCCACAGCAGCAGGGGCATCTCCCAGCCGGTCTCGATCAGCGGGCGCAGGCGGTCGAAGGCAGGGCGCAACGACTCCAACTGGGCAGGAGCAAGGCCCCACACCTGGGCGCAGACCCGACAGGAAGAGGCAAAATACTCCGCCCGCCCGTCGCAGAGCACACCATCAAAATCCAGAGCCAAAATGCGGGGGGACATTCGCCGGGGCCTAGCGAACTCCATACCTGAGTCCCCCATAGAGCAAGTTGCAAAAATGGGGCCAGAGGCCAAGTTAATTTAACCAAACTGTTTTGCCGGATTGGCCCAACCTAGTTCGATTCCGAGATGCGAACAGACTTGATCTCCACCGGCTTGAGGGGACGATCCTGCGGGCCGGTGGGTGCAGTAGCAATTTTATCCAACACGTCCTCCCCCTCGATTAGTTGCCCAAAGATGGTGTAGTTGGGCGGCAGGGGATAGTCGGCATGCATGATAAAAAACTGGCTGCCGTTGGTGTTGGGGCCGGCATTGGCCATGGCCAAGGTTCCTCGCGTGTAGGGGCGCTGCACCGGCTCATCGGGAAAGCGGTACCCCGGCCCGCCTCGCCCCGTGCCGGTGGGATCCCCGCCCTGAATCATGAAGCCCCGAATGACACGGTGAAAGATGACGCCATCGTAGAAGTGATCCCGGGCCAAAAAGACAAAATTGTTGACGGCAAGGGGAGCTTCCTGCGGGAACAGCTCCAAAACCATCGTGCCGGCGGTGGTCTCCAGCGTGGCCGTGTAGGACTTGGCCGGGTCGATCACCATGGGGGGAGGACTGTTGTAGGTTTTCACGGTTTTGCCCAACTGTTGTGCCAGGAGCAAATCGTAAGAAGAATGCGGGCGGGCCAGAGCCGAAACAACGCCGGATCCCACCCAAAGCAGCACTGCCAGCAAAGCCAGCTTGAACAGGTGGGTGATGCCAGAGGGCACGCGCACGTTTCTTGCCAGAAAGCTCCGCCCCTATCCTACCAGGATCCGTCCGGCCTTACTCATCCCCCGACCGGAATGGGGGTTTGGCCCGCCGCACCAGCCAGTAGCTAACGGAGAGGGCTAGCGTTGCCGCTGCCAGCCCAATGAGATCTAGACCCCCCAGCTTCTCAAAATCAAAAATAATGATCTTGCGCGCCACCGCGATCAAAGAGGTAACAATCACCAGCTCCACCTGCACCACCTGCTTTTGCAAGTAGGCGGTAATGTTCTCCAGAATCTCCAGCGCGATCAGGATATTCAAAAAAAGGCCGAAAATCTCGATCAAAGTAGTGGAGAAAAACCCGGTTGGCTCCCGCAGCAGATCGGCCACCAGGAAGCGGGCCAAATCCACCACGGCCACCACAATCAGGCCGATCATCAAGATGGAAAGCAGCTTCGAGATCAGGCTTTCGATGCGGGTGATGGCCCGCAAAAAGGGATCCTCCTCTTCGGTTTTGTGAGGATTGTGCAACAGCCACTTGAGAAACCGCATCGACAACCCTTCCCCCCTGCGTCCGGGATCCCATTATCTGCCCTAACCGTTAGCTGGAAGAGATCCCTTGGGGCGACGGTTGCGACACCGCTCAGAACAGTATTTCACCTCTGACCAACAGTCGGCCCACTTCTTGCGCCAGGTGAAGGGCCTGCCGCAGGTGAGACAGATTTTGCTGGGCAAATCCGACTTTTTTCGGTGGCGGGGCATAGCGCGCTAGAAACGACAACTCTTGAATTAACCCCAATGCCCTAGCCTGTGTTCTGCAACTGCAGGGCTTGCGGCCGGGAACGGCTGCGCAAAGCAGCCTCGATCAGCCCCAAAAAGAGGGGATGGGGACGGTTGGGGCGGGAGCGAAACTCGGGATGGAATTGGGTGGCGATGAAAAAGGGGTGGCTGGGCAGCTCGATAATTTCCACCAGGCGGTTATCGGGCGAGACACCACTAATCACGTAGCCGGACTCGAGGAATAGGCTGCGGTAGGCGTTGTTGAACTCATAGCGATGGCGGTGGCGCTCATAAACAATTGTCTCACCGTAGAGCTTGGCCGCCAGGGTGTCGGGCAGAATGCGGCAGGGGTAGAGGCCCAGGCGTAGGGTTCCCCCCAAATGTTCCACATCTTTTTGCTCTGGCAACAGGCTGATGACGGGGTGGGGGGTGTCGGGATCGAACTCATAGCTGTTGGCCCGCTCCAGGCCGGCAATGTTGCATCCCCAGTCGATCACCGCACACTGCATGCCCAGGCACAGCCCCAGAAAGGGAATGCCCCGCTCGCGCACGTAGCGAATGGTGGCCACCTTGCCCTCGATGCCGCGGCTGCCAAACCCACCCGGCACCACCACGCCGTCTACATCGGCCAGCAGGGCTTCTGGCCCCCGCTCCTCGACTTCCTCAGAAGAGATCCAGCGCAGCGTGACGCCGGCATTGAGGGCCAACCCGGCATGGCGCAGGGCCTCGGCCACCGAAAGATAGGCATCCGTAAGGCGCACGTATTTGCCGACAATGGCAATCTCCACCCGCTCTTGGGGGTGGTGCAGCCGCTTCACCAAGAGCTCCCACTCCCGCAGGTCGGGCTTCTGGGGATCCAGGTTGAGGATCTCCAAAACCCGCTGCGCCAACCCCTCCTGCTCGAGCACCAAAGGCACATCGTAGATACTGGGGGCATCCTGAGCCTGAATCACACATTCCACCGGCACATCGCAAAACTCGGAGATCTTCTCCTTGATGCTGCGGGGCAAGGGCTGCTCGCAGCGGCACACCAACACATCTGGCTGAATCCCAATCGAGCGCAGCTCCTTGACTGAGTGCTGAGTGGGCTTGGTTTTCATTTCCCCCGCCGCCTTGATGAGAGGCACCAGGGTAACATGCACATAGGCCACATTGGCCCGGCCCACATCTTTGCGAAATTGGCGGATGGCCTCCAAAAAGGGCAGAGACTCGATATCCCCCACCGTGCCCCCCACCTCCACCAGCACCACGTCGGGGTTGGTCTCGCGGGCCACCCGCCGGATGCGCTCTTTGATCTCCTGGGTAACATGGGGGATCACCTGCACCGTGCTGCCTTGGTAATCCCCCCGCCGCTCTTTGTAGATCACCGCCTGGTAGATGGCGCCGGTGGTGACGTTGTTGAGCTTGGACATGTTGGTGTCGGTGAAGCGCTCGTAGTGGCCCAAGTCCAAGTCTGTCTCGGCGCCATCGTCGGTGACGAACACTTCCCCATGCTGGTAGGGGCTCATGGTGCCGGGATCCACATTGATGTAGGGATCCAGCTTCAAAATCGACACCGTGTAGTTGCGGGACTTGAGCAGACGCCCCAAGCTGGCTGCCACGATCCCCTTGCCAATGCTGGAGACGACTCCGCCGGTGATGAAGACAAACTTGGCCATACCCCCGATCCCTTGCCCTCTTCTGATTATGCCAGGGATCCCAGGGCTTCCTTAGGGCCGAGAGCGGATGGGGCCGTTGTAGAGGATGGTGGTCTGGAAGGTGCGCCGATCCACCCGCACCTGGGTTTCGATGCTGGGCTGGACGAAGCCGGGCTCGCCGCCGCGGAAGGTGAAGATCCAGGCATCTTCCAACTCTTCAAAGGGCGCGTCGATGGCCGCCCCGTGCATGGCAGCTTCGGCGCGGTAGCGCTGCAAGCCCCCGTTGGCAATTTCAGCCGCTTGGCGGGCCAAGTTCTTGGCCCGGTTGAGATCGCGGAAGTAGCGGCTGATTTCCTCAAAAGTCCCCGTCGGCAGCGGCCTTGGCCGGGGGGGTGTGGGCGGCACAGGCCGCGGATCTGGCACAATCGGCAGAGTGGGAATATCCTGGCTAGGGGGCAGCGGCTCGACTGGAATCGGGGTTCTGGCAGGTTCTGGAAAAAGGGGGGTGACCACCTGCGCCTGGGCAGAAGGCAGGAATCCCCAGATTACAACGCCGCCCAGGCAGAGACGGAAAATGGACTTCATAGAGCCATGCCGATGTGAATTTTTCAATCCCCACTCTACTGAGCCTCTAGTTAGGAAAGTAGAGGCAAAAGCCCGGACTCTTTTTCCACCAGCAGCTAGGCACGTGGGTTGTCTGCGCAACCGGCTTTGTCCTCCCCTGGCGCCTGTTAGCATCCTGAAACGGGATCCTTTGCAGAAGTTGCCATGGAGTTTGTTACACTTGCCA
>NZ_JANSHG010000049.1:0-14846 GCF_047461555.1 Synechococcus sp. WC101 | reverse complement strand
GAGCAAGAGCAACTGCTGCGGGCTCTGTTGGATCAGTTTCGGCGCCAATTGGCCATCGACGTGCCCGTGCTCAAGGCAGAGCCCCAGAGAAGGCTGCGCCGGCGCGCCCAGCAATATCTCAATGAGTTTTGGGGCCTGGAAGAGCATGAGGAGTTGCGGACGGCTCGCTGCTTTGGCCAGAACCCTTCCCGGGAAAACGGACAAATGCTCAGCCTGGGCCGCCGCAGCACCATTGGTCGCTTCCTCTGCAGGCGCCTTGATCTAACCCAGGAAGCCTACGACAGGTTTTTGGAGTCCCTGCTGTCTCTCCTGGTCAGCCAGGGCCTGCTACGGCGCCACGTGGAAAATGACCAGGTAGCCTACCAGCTAGACGCCGGCTGTCTGCGCTGGTGTCTGGGGGATGGCCTGCCGCCGCCGGATCCTCTGTATTCCCGCAGCGCCCAGCAGGAGGGCTACACCTCTGTCCGCCGTCCCATCAACCTTGTGGATTCGGTTGTGTTGGTCACAGACCAACATCAACTTGGCAGGAGGGCTACACCTCTGTCCGCCGTCCCATCAACCCCTTCTTTCAGGAGCTCTACCGAGCCGGGGCAGCAGGGCTAGGATCCCTGGAAGCCAGAGAGCACACCGCCCAGGTGGTCCAGCCGGGGGAGCGGGAGCGGCGAGAGAGACGCTTCCGCAATGAGCCCGGGGAGCGCCGCCTTCCCTACCTCATTTGCTCTCCCACCCTAGAGCTGGGGGTCGACATTGCCGATCTGGATCTGGTGCACCTGCGCAACGTTCCCCCAACGCCAGCCAACTACGCCCAGCGCAGCGGTCGGGCCGGTCGCCAGGGGCAGCCGGGGCTCATCCTCAGCTACTGCGGCGCCTTCAACAGCCACGACCAGTACTACTTCCGCCGCCGGGCCGAAATGGTGGCTGGACGGGTGCGACCTCCCCGCCTGGACCTGGCCAATGAGTCGCTGCTGCGGGCCCACATCCACGCCGTCTGGCTGGCCCAGGTGCGCCTGCCCTTGGGCAACTCCATCGAAACGGTCATCGACTCAGCTTGGCCAGAGCTGCCCCTGCGGGAAGAGGTGGTTGCCTCCATCCAGCTAGGGGAGGCAGCCCGCCAAGAGGTGGCGGAGCGGGTGGAAGCGCTCTTGGCTGCTGACCGGGAAGTGCTAGAGCGCAGCGGCTGGTTTAGCCGGCGCTGGATCCAGCAGGTTATTGAAGAAGCCCCCCGCGCCTTTGACCGCGCTTTTGACCGCTGGCGGGAGCTCTATCGGGCCGCCACGCAACAGTTGGAAGCCGCTAACCAGCAACTGCAGACGGCTCGCCGTCGGGAAGACCAGCAGGAAGCCAGGCGCCGCCAGCAGGAGGCTCTGCGCCAGCGGAACCTACTGTTGCAAATCGATACCCAGCGGGAGGAAAGCGACTTCTACCCCTACCGCTACCTAGCCAGCGAAGGGTTCCTGCCCGGCTACAACTTCCCTGCCTTGCCCGTGCGCGCCTGGGTGCCCCGCGGCAGCGAAGGGGAGTTTATCGCCCGGCCCCGGTTTTTGGCCATTCGCGAGTTTGCCCCCCACAACTTCCTCTACCACGAGGGCTGCCAGTGGGAATCGGTGGCCTTTCAGGCTCCGCCCGGCGGCCTGGAGGAGCGCAAAAGCAGCCACAAGCTCTGCTTTAGCTGTGGGGCCTTTGGGGATCCCTCCTTGGATTGCTGCCCCGTCTGCGGTACCCGCTTCGATGGGCAAAATAGCCTTTTAACGCAGCTTCTGGAAATGCCTAATGTGCGCATGCGGCGCCGGGATCGCATTACTGCCGACGAAGAAGAGCGGCGGCGCCAGGGATACGAGCTGCAGACTTTCTTTCAGTTTGCTCCCGAAAGTTCAGGCTACCGCGTCCAGGAAGCCGACGTGCTAAGGGGCGAAACTCCCTTGCTGCAGTTGCGCTATGCCCCAGCCGCCACGCTACTGCGCATCAACTCCGGCTGGCGGGGCAGTGGGGGGCGAGGTTTCCTGGTCAACTTTGACAACGGCGAAGTCCCTTCTCGAGCTCAGCTTGGGGGCAATAGGGCTAGCTCGTCTAGCCAGATGTCCTTGCAGCCCATCCGCCTGGCAGTGCGTGCTACCCAAAACCTCTTGCTGGTGCGGCTGGTTCAGCCCAGCCTGGGGAATCTGCAGGCCCTAGAAACGACCCTGCGCTATGCCCTCAAGCGGGGCATCGAGGAGACCTTTGAGCTGGAGGAGACGGAGCTGGCGGCCGAGTCCATTGGCCAGGGATCCCATCGCGCCATCCTCCTCTACGAGACCGCCGAAGGGGGAGCTGGCGTCCTGCGGCGGCTGGTGGAAGAGCCCCATGCCCTTGCCGAGGTGGCCCAAGTGGCTCTGGAGATCTGCCACTTCCAGCTTTCGGAAGAGGGGATCCAAGACCTGTGGCCCAAATGCCGGGCAGCCTGCTACGAGTGCCTGCTTAGCTACGCCAACCAAAGGGAGGCCCTGCAGCTTGACCGTCACCAAATCCGGGATCTCTTGGGGGCGCTAGCCAACAGCCGCACCGAGCTGCGCTCCCTGGGCCGCTCCCGTCAAGAGCACCTGGAGTGGCTGCGCCAGCTCATCGATCCTCGCTCCGAATTGGAGCGCCGCTTCCTGGAGCTGCTGGCCGAAGGGAGCTATCGCCTTCCCGATGAGGCCCAGAAAGCCCTCGCCGAGCCCCGCTGCGTGGCCGACTTCTTCTACGATCCCAACATCTGCATCTTCTGCGACGGCGCAGTGCACGACGATCCCGCCCAGGCTGCCCAGGATCGCCAACTGCGCTCTCAGCTTTTGGGGCACGGCTACCGAGTAATTGCCCTGCGCTACGACCAAGACCTGCGGGAGCAACTGGCTCGCTACCCAGAGGTGTTTGGCAAGGGCAACTAATCCTGCTGGTGGGAAAACAGGTAAGCTCCCACCAGGGCCAGGATGGCCGCCAACCCTGCCAGCACCGCCACGGTGTACCAAGGGAACTCCGCCAGGGGCTGGTAGGCGGCTGCCCGCATGCCGATGCTGGCGTAGGAAAGGGGCAGGCAATAGACCAAGACCTGCAGGTAACTTGGCAACTGACTGGGATCAAAAAACGTGGCCCCCAGAAAGGACATGGGCGTAATCAGAAAGTTAGTCAGCACCCCCACACTCTCCAGGCTGGGCACCTTCAAGCCGGCGATTACCCCAATGCCGGCAAAGACGGCGCAATCCAAAAGCAGCACCAACAGCGCCAAGGGGTGAAGCAGGCCCCAAGCACCGGTGCCCAGCACCCCCACCGCCAACACCCCCAAAGCCGTGAGCAAGCCGCGGACAATGCCCGCCAGCACCTTGCCCAAATGCAGCGCCAGCGGGTGTACCGGCAGCAACAGCAATTCCTCAAAGCTTTTGGTAAACAGCCGCGATCCGCAAATGGAGAAGGTGGTGCCGGCAAAGCTGATGGTCATGGCCGAAAGAGCCACCATCCCCGGCAAAATGAAGCGCAAGTAAGAACCGGCTGCGGTGGTTCCGGCCACGTCGGCCAAAGCCTCGGCCCGCAGGGATCCGCCCAGCCCGACCCCAAAGGCGACGATGTAGATGAGGGGGGCCACCAGCCCCGAAGCCACCACCTGCCAGACCCGCCCGCGCAGATCCAGCCAGTCGCGCCAGAAGATGGTTAAACTGTCTTCCCAGATTTGCCGATAGGGTCGGTGCAAGGCCTGGTTCAGCATAGATCTTCCTCTTGCCAGCGCAGCTAGTAGCCGTAGTAGTTGGAGCGCCACGACCGCCACCAGGCCACCGGCAGCGCCAGCGCCTTGCTCAGGGTAGACACATAGGCGCGGGTGCGAAACACCTGGTAGTGGTTGCGCTCAATGGCGTTGAGGATCTGCCGGTAGAGCATCAGAGATGCCGCCACCGGCCAGCGGGAGTCCGGCTGCAGCGTGGGGATCCCCCGTTCCGCTTGGGCATAGAGCTCTCGAGCCCGCCGGATCTCGTAGTCCATCAGGGCCATCCAGCGCTCGTCGATGACGTAGTTAAACAGATCCCGCTCCGAGTAGTTGAAGCGGCGCAGATCCTCTAGAGGGAGGTAGATCCGCCCGCGGCGGGCATCTTCCCCCACATCGCGCAAGATGTTGGTCAGTTGCATGGCGATCCCCAGCGCCACCGCCTCCTCGCGGCCATCCCGGCCCGGCACAAACCCCATGATCTCCGAGCACATCAGGCCCACTACCCCGGCCACCCGGTAGCAGTAGACCCGCAGCTCTTCCCAAGTGGCATAGCGCCGAATGTCCAGATCCATGCTCTGCCCCCGCAGCATCTCGCGGAAGGGCTCAATCGAGAGGCGGTAGGTGCGGATGGTGTGGATGAGGGCCAGGTCGGTGGGAACTTGCGGCTCCCCCCCCTGGAACAAAGATTCCAGGTGGGATCCCCACTGCTCCAGCTTGCTGCGGGTGACCTCCACCTCAGCCTGGCTGGCCTCCAGCCCGTCCAGCAGCTCGTCCGTCTGTCGCAGCCAAGCATAGATAGCCCAGATGGCCCGCCGCTTAGGTCGGGGCAGGAGCAGGGATCCCAAATAGAACGTCTTGGCGTGCTTGGCCGTAATCTGGCGACAGAGGGCAAAAGATTGCTCCAGCGGACTCATCGGGCTTATCTCCAGGGGCGCGGGGCCAGATGGGGACAGCGAGGGCACATCTCAACACTACGGGAAAGCGGACAGGCTGGATAGCCCAGACGCTCAAGTTCCAGGAAATTGCCTTTCGGCGGCATTAAACCCCTGCTGTCGCCAAGCTCGCAGGCGAAGCAGAAGCTGGCTGAGACGGGATCCCTTTGCTGATGGCCTCAGCCGCCCACTTGCCGGAGAGGATAGCCCCCTCCATGCTGCCCAGAAAGGGCTGCAAGGTGTAGCTGCCGGCCAGGAAGAAGTTGGGAATGGGGGTGACTTGGGTGGGGCGGTATTGCTGCCGACCTGGCGTGGCTTTGTAGACCGAGCGCGGCGTTTTCACCACCACCCATTTGCGCACCCGCGCGGGGTTGGGGCCGGTGAGGTGCTGGGGGAAGAGTTTTTTCAGCTCCTCCAGCGTGGCGGCAAAGATCTCCTCATCGCTGCGCTCGATCCACTCGGCAGCCGGGGCCAGCACCAGCTCCAGCATCGAGCGCTTTGGATCCGCATAGGCGCGGCAGGTGTTGCTCATGTCGGCATACACGCTCAAGAGCGGCGAGCGGGAAAAGAGCGAGTGGTCGATGTGGGTGAGCTTGCGGTCAAACCAAATCTGCAGGCTGATCACCGGCACCCCTTCCAGCTCGCGCAGTTGCTGGAAATAGGGCATTTCCCACCACCGAGCCGGCAGCAGCTCCTTGAGCGCATCCACCGAAAGGGCCGACACGTAGGCGTCGGCAGTGACCTGCAAGGGCCCGGCAGGGGTGGCGAAGCGGAAGCCAGCCACGCTGCCATCGGGGTTGAGGTCGATGGCCTGCAATGCCGCATTCAAATGCACCTGGCCGCCGCGGGCCACGATGGAGTCCACCATCGGCTGGCAAAGCCGCTCCGGCGGGGCGCCATCCAGATAGGCAATCTTAGAGCCGTCCTTTTGCCGCAAAAAGCGGTTCAGAGCCGTCAGGGGCACCATGGCCGAGATCTCGTCCGGGTTGATGAACGCCAACGCCTTGGAGACGGCAATGAAAATATCCGTGTTGACCCGCTCATCGATGCCCTGCCGGCGCAGCCATTCTAAGAGGCTGTAGCGATCCATCTGCTCCACGTAGCGCTGGCCGCGCACCATGGCCGGCACCAGCCCCAGGGCAAATTTCACCTTTTCGCTCCAGGTGAGCATGTCGTTGTTGCGCAGGATGCCGACAATGGCGTTAAAGGGAGCGGGAATGTCCGGCAGGTCAAAGCGGGAGTAGGTGCCCGGCTTGTCCGGCTGGTTGAAGATCAAGCTGTGTTCCTTCCACTGCAGGCGGTCGGAGATGCCCAGCTCCCGGAACAGTTGCAGGGTGTTGGGGTAGGCGCCGAAAAAGTTGTGCAGCCCCGTCTCGATCCAGTCCCCGTCGGCATCTTTCCAGGCGGCCACTAGCCCCCCCAGCACCTCCCGCCGCTCAAACAGCAGCGGCTGATGCCCGGCATCACAGAGATACTTGGCACAGGCCAGCCCCGCCAGCCCTCCCCCAGCAATGGCAACACGCATGATGATGACGATCAAGCAACACTTTCATTCTATTTGCAAACCGTTACAATCGCTCAGGCCGCAGGCAGGGAGGAGAGGATTTCCAGAGCCCGGGTTTCCCGCCGGGATCCGATCCCTGGTAGGATACGGGAGAAAAACTAGAAAAAAATTCTCTTGGCTCCAGGGGGAGGGACGACGATGGCCAAACAAACACTGGGATCCCTGCTGTCATCCGGCTTTGATCTCAAGGGCAAGCGTGTGCTGGTGCGGGCCGACTTCAACGTCCCTCTGGATCCCCAGGGCAACATCACCGACGACACCCGCATTCGCGCCTCCCTGCCCACCATCCAAGCCTTGGCCCAGGCGGGCGCCAAGGTCATCCTCACCAGCCACCTGGGCCGCCCCATCCAGAAAGACAAGGCGACCGGCGCCATCCAGATCGCCCGCGAGGGCAATAGCCTCGCCCCTGTGGCCGTCCGCCTTGCCCAGCTCCTGGGCCAGCCGGTGGCCTTTGCCCCCGATTGCATTGGCCCTGAGGCCGAAGCCGTGGTCAGCTCTCTGGAAAACGGCCAGGTGGCCCTGCTGGAAAACGTCCGCTTCCACCCCGAAGAGGAAGCCAACGATCCAGAATTTGCCCGCAAGCTGGCCTCCCTGGCCGACTTGTTTGTCAACGACGCCTTTGGCAGCGCCCACCGCGCCCACGCCTCCACTGCCGGCGTCACCGCCTACCTCCAGCCCGCTGTGGCCGGCTACCTGGTGGAAAAAGAGCTGCAATTTTTATCAGGCGCCATCGAGAACCCCCAGCGACCGCTAGCGGCCATCATCGGCGGCTCCAAAGTCTCTACTAAGATTGGCGTCATCGAGCGCCTGCTGGAAAAAGTGGACAAGCTTCTGCTGGGCGGCGGCATGATCTTCACCTTCTACCAAGCCCAAGGGATCCCAACCGGCAAGTCTTTGGTGGAAACCGACAAGCTGGATCTGGCCCGCTCCCTGATGGAGAAGGCCAAAGCGCGGGGCGTGGAGCTGCTGCTGCCGGTGGACGTGGTGGTCGCCGATAGGTTTGACAAAGACGCCAACGCCCAGACGGTTTCCATCCACGCCATTCCGGAAGACTGGATGGGCCTGGACATCGGCCCCGAATCGGTCAAAGCCTTCCAGGCCGCCCTGCAAGGGTGCAAAACCGTAGTCTGGAACGGGCCGATGGGTGTGTTTGAGTTCGACCGCTTTGCCGCTGGCACAGAAGCCATTGCCCGCACCCTGGCCGACCTCACCCAGGCCGGTGCCATCACTATTATCGGCGGCGGCGACTCGGTGGCGGCTGTGGAAAAAGTGGGCCTAGCCGACAAAATGACCCACATTTCCACCGGCGGCGGCGCCAGCCTGGAGCTGCTGGAAGGCAAAGAGCTGCCCGGCATCGCCGCCCTTAGCGAAGCGTAGGGTAGCTCGGCTCATTAACCCAAAAGCAGCAAAAAGCAAAAAAGTAGGGGCTGAGTTCAGCCCCTCTTTTAATCTGCTCGGCGCAGATGGCCGCAGCAATGGCGAGACGGGATCCGGCTTAGTGCATCACCACTTTAACGTTGGCGTTGTTCAAGCCAGGGCGCTTCACCTCGGCCAAGGTCTTGTTGACGGCGTACTTCTGGTTGATGGAGTTGATCAACTCGGTTTGGTTGTGCTTCTTGGCCACGCCCCACAGATCGGCGATCAGGTCGTAGGAACCGTCGGGGTTCTTGGACCAGCCCAGATCGTAGTCGCCCTCCAACTGGGCCACGATGTCGGCACGAACACGCTGGCCGTTGTAGCCACGCACATCGGCGTTCAGCTTAACGGTGTAGCCGAGATCGCGCAGGGAGTTAACCAGGATCTGGCCATCGGTGATCTTGGTGCGCAAGGTGCTAAAATGAGACATGGTGTTTCTCTCCTTTGTGTATGTGTAGGGGTTGGAACATCAACACAAACAATGGGCAACGCCTAGCGGGGAAGGTTGAGCTTTAGCCGTCTCTGCCTCTGCCAAGGCGATTCTGGCCTTTCACCCCCCTGCTAGAACTCCAGCCGCTGGTACTCGGCTACAGAGGCTGCTGCAGGCCGAGCCCGCTGCTGGGCCCATTCCCTCAACGCTACCACTTGCTCCGTCATGGTGCGAGATAGCGGTTGAGTTGCTTTCGTTGCTGCCAAAATGTCCAGTTGGGTAAATTCGCGGTTCTGGGCAAACGCTTCGTACATGGCAGCAATCAAAACTTGTTCGATCTCCGCGCCGGAGAAGCCCTCGCAGGCGGCGGCTAGCTGGCGCAGATCAAAGCGGCTGATGTCGCGCCGCCGCTTCTTCAGGTGGATCCGGAAAATCTCCATGCGCTCGTTAATGTTGGGCAGATCCACGAAGAAAATCTCGTCAAAACGGCCTTTGCGCAGGAATTCGCCCGGCAGGCGATCCACGCGGTTGGCCGTGGCCATGACAAACACCGGCGAGCGCTTCTCCTGCATCCAAGTGAGAAAGGAGCCAAAGATACGACTGGAGGTGCCGCCGTCGGAGTCGCTGGAACCTGCCGCTCCAGCGAAGGCTTTGTCCAGCTCGTCGATAAAAAGGATGGCCGGCGCCAGCGATTCAGCAGTGCGCAGGGCGCTGCGCAGGTTGGCCTCCGACTTGCCGACCATAGAGCCATCGTAGACCCGGCCCATATCCAGGCGCAGCAGCGGCAGGCCCCAGAGGCGGGCGGTGGTCTTGGCGATCAAGGACTTACCACAGCCAGGTACGCCCAGAATCAAGAGTCCCTTGGGCTGAGGCAAGCCATAGGCGCGGGCCCGCTCGGTAAAGGCCTCAGAGCGCTGCAGCAGCCAGCGCTTTAACTCCTCTAGGCCGCCGACGGCGTCGATGGTCTCGTCTTCTTCGATGAATTCGAGGATGCCGTTGCGCCGGATCAGCTGCTTTTTCTCAGAGAGGATGATATCCACCTCTGCCTCGCTGAGGCGGCCGTGCATCACCACCGCCTTGCGGTAAACTTTTTCCGCCTCGTCTTGCGTTAGGCCAAGGGCTGCCTTGACCAGCTTTTCCCGCGCCTCAGGGCTCAGGGATCCGCCGCGGGGAAGCTGCTCCAACTGCCGGTTGAGGGTGCGCTCCAGGGTGGCCATGTCCGGCAAGGGAAAGTCCACCACGCAAATGTCTTTTTCCAGCTCGACGGGAATTACCTGCACCGGCGACATCAGCAAGATGGTTTTGTGGGATCCCTTCAAGCTGGCGATGGCATCGCGCAGCCAGCGTTTGACTTCGGTGTTGTCCAAAAAGTCGTGCAGATCTTTGAAGACGCAGATGGCGGGATCTTTTTGCTCCATCACCCACTGAATAGCCGGCTGGGGGGATTGGGTGTTGTGCTGGGTGAGGCTGCGGGGGTTGCCGTATTCAACAATGCCGTGGGTAACCGTCCAGACAAACAGGCGCCGCTGCGGCTTGAGGGTGCGAGCGATCGCCGCCAGAGCTGCCTCCGCCCGTTCTTCCTCTGGAGTGACCAGGTAGAGCAGTGGGTATTGAGCTTGGATGAGAATGCTGAGCTCTTGCATGGGAAACACCAACTGCGCGGAGGGAAATCTAAGCGAAACCGACAGAAAGGAAGGAAAACAGCGTCTGGAGTTTGCCTGTCTTCAAAGTACTTGAGATATCCTGACTTGCTCTTTACTAACCCTTGTTTTATACCCCTCCTGTCTGCTCAAGCTCACAAAGAGGCATACCTTTGAAACAGCGCAAAAAGCCTTAGCAGGGCACCAGCTCGTCTTGTCGTTGCTCTTCGGAGGCCGAGGCCGCTCCCCAGTATTCCGGCTCCACCTCTTCGAGGATGGCTTCAGAAGCGGACTGCTGGTGAAGCGAAACCACCTCCCCATTGCGGATGACAAACGGATGGCCGCACTCAGGGCAGCGGTGGACGCGGTAGGCGCTGCCTTGCACCCCTTCGATGACCTCCGGGTGAAGCAGGTAGAAGGTGAGGGCCTTCTCCGCTACTGCCGACATCGGCTCCCGCTCCACGGCAGCCCGAATCTTCAGATTCCGGTGCAACTCGGGTGGGAGATACAACGTCACCTTTTGCTTGGCCTCTGCGCCTTCCACAACCTCTGGCCGCTGACTCATGGCTAACTGTTTCTCGTTGTATGCCGGACTTGCGGTTCATGATAGCTAGTCTGCCGCCTTGACAGCAAGTTTTTAATAATCTGTAACAATTTTCTCGGGAATTGCTCAGGCTTGCGGAGATCGCTTGCCGGCGGAGTAGGCTAAGTAGGAGACTCAAAGCGGAACGAGCAGTCCCCATGGAACGCCTGATCAACACCTTCAGCAAAAACTTCTCCACCTGGAGCCGTCGGTTTCTGGTGCAGGCCGGCGACGGTTTGGCCAGCCTGAAAGACACGGCTTTAGATAATGGCAATCTGCTCCTCTGCAAAGCCCGCATCGCGCTTGCGGATGCCAGCTTCACCACCCTGCGGGCGCTTCGGTCTCGCTTTGGTTCTGGTCGCTAGCTGCCCAAATCTTGCAGCCGGTAGAGGTGGGCGTAGAGCCCGTTGAGGGCCATGAGCTCGGCGTGGGATCCCTGTTCTTTCAGTTCCCCTCGCTGCAGCACGAGGATGCGATCCACGTGGCGGATGGTGGAGAGGCGGTGGGCGATGATCAGGGCGGTGCGATCCCGCAGCAGGGTTTCCAGGGCGGATTGGATCAGGGCCTCGGTGCCCACATCTAGGCTGGCGGTGGCCTCGTCCAAGACCAAGATTTTCGGATCCCGCCACAGGGCCCGCACAAAGCTGATGAGCTGTTTTTGGCCGCTGGAGAGGTTGCTGCCCCGCTCCCGCACGGGGGTGGCGTAGCCCTGGGGCAGATCGCGGATGAGCTCGTGCAGGTGGAGTTGACGGGCCACCCGCTCCACTTCTGCCAGCTCGCCCTCCTCTCCTAGAGTGATGTTTTGCTGGATATCTCCAGAGAACAAGAATCCATCTTGCAGGATCACGCCCAGGTGACGGTGCAGCTCGGCCTGAGGCAGGTGGCGAATGTCCACGCCGTCGATGCGGATGCAGCCGCGAGTTACTTCGTAAAGGCGGCAAAGTAGGCGAATGATGGAGCTTTTGCCAGCGCCGGTGGGCCCCACGAGGGCGACCTTTTCGCCGGGGCGGATGGTGAAGCTGAGGTCTTTGAGCACCCACTCGCCGGGGTTGTAGGCAAACCAAACATGCTCGAACTGCACCTCTCCTTTGGCGGTTGGGGGCAGGTGGCGGGGGCTGACGGGATCCCGGATGGCGACGGGCAGGCGGAGGATGTGGTCGATGCGTTCCACGGCGGTGAACCCCGCCTGCAGGGCGGTAAACTTTTCCGCCAACTGGCGCAGCGGGTTGAAAAAGCGCTGGGAAAAGAGGATGAAGGCGTAGAGGCTGCCGAAGGTGAGAGGTTCTCGGGGCAGGGATCCCAGCCACTCCCCCCTGCCGGCTGCCAGCACCTGCTGCCCGCCCACCCAGAGGAGAGCGGCCACCGCCAGCCAGGCAACCCACTCCAAAACGGCGGAAAGGGCAGCGTCGTAGAGGATGGTCTGATCCACCTCTTGGATGTAGCGGCGGTTGATGGTTTGAAAAATCTCGCTGTTGAACCGCTCCCGCCGAAACAGTTGCACCACGGCAATGCCCAAGACGTTTTCCTGGATCCAGGCGTTGAGCTTAGAGAGCTCTTCCCGCACGCGAAAGTTGGCATCGCGAAAGCGGCGCTGCAGCTCGACCACTACAGCGCTGGCTGGCAGGACGATGAGGATCAGCAGCAGGCCCAGATCCCAGCGCTGGCTGAGCATCACCACCCCGATTACCAGCAGGGTAAAGAGGTCGCTGACGATGCCGACCGCGCCGGTGGAAAACACATCTCCCAAGGCCTCCACATCGCTGGTGATGCGGGTGATCAACTTGCCCACCGGGGTGCGATCGAAAAATTGGGCCGGCAGGGCCAGCACGTGGGCGAAGAGATCGTTGCGGATGTCGCGGGTCATCAACTGCCCCAGCTTCTGGCTGCTATACCCTTCCAGGGCCTGAAAAACCCAGCGGGCCAGCAGGGTGAGGATCAACAGGCCCGCGTAGGGCCAGAGGCCGGCGAGGATCCCACTGTCGCCTTGGGCAAGCGCTTGGGCGATGGGGCCGTCCAGGGCCCGCTGCAGGATCAACGGCTGCACCGCATCGGCTAGGGCCAGGGGCGGCAAAAAGGCCAAGGCCGCCAACAACAGCTTCAGGTGCCGACGGGCATAGGGCCAGAGCAGCCGCAGCAGCCGCCAGTCGCTGCGGGGATCCCTACTCAAATCGGCATCGGGGGAAGAGGTGGCAAGGCTCACGGACTTACACCCAAAAAGATGAAGACGACTCATGGAGAGCCCTGATCTACTCTAAGCTCTCTCCCTGATGAGGCTTGGCCCTCACCCCCGTCCCCTCTCCCTCTGGGAGAGGGGGGTTGGGGGCGCCGCTTGTTGCTGGGGGACAGATGGAAAACCGGCGGTTTCAGGGCCTGCCGGGGCAGGTTTCAAAGAGGCCTAGAAGACAAGCCTTAGCGGAAGCCGTTGCTCTGCTCCCGCAACTGGGCAGAAAACTGAGAGGGGATCAGCTTAGTGCCCACCCCGGCATCGGTCAGTAGCTCCAACAACAAAGAGTGGGGGGATCCCCCGTCCAGAATGTGGGCAGCCCGCACCCCCTGCGCTAGAGCGCGAATGCAACACTGCACCTTGGGGATCATGCCCCCTCTGACCACCCCTGTCTGGATAAGCTGGCGGGCCGTCTCGATATCCAGGAGCGTAATCAGGGAGCTGGGATCCTCAGGGTCTCTGAGAATGCCAGGGGTGTCGGTGAGAAGGATCAGCTTTTCTGCCCCCAGAGAGGCCGCCAGCTCTCCCGCCACAGTATCGGCGTTGATGTTGTAGGCTTGGCCTGTCTCGTCGGCGGCCACGCTGGAGATCACCGGGATCTGGCCGCCCTCCAACAGAGTTTGCACCAACTGGGGGTTGATGCTGCTGACTTCCCCCACAAAGCCGATTTCCGCCCGGCCCTGGGAGCGGGCTCGAATCAAATTGCCGTCCCGCCCGCACAGCCCCACCGCCGAGCCGCCGGCCAGGCTGATGAGCTGCACGATCTGTTTGTTGACTTTGCCCACCAGCACCATCTCCACCACCTCCATGGTGGCCGCATCGGTCACCCGCAGGCCGTCCACAAACTTGAAGGGGATGTCCAGCTTCTGGAGCCAACTGTTGATCTCCGGCCCCCCGCCGTGCACCAGCACCGGCCGAATGCCGACACAGGCCAGAAAAACAATATCCCGCAGCACCTCGGCCCGCCGCTCCTGGTGCACCATGGCGGCGCCCCCGTACTTGATGACAATGACACGGCCCTGGTACTGCTGGATGTAGGGCAGAGCCTCGATGAGGATCTGCGCCCGCGTCAGGGGATCACAGGCCACAGCCTGCGAACCGGTCGCCGCGGGAAGAGAAGCGTTGGTCTGCACTGCCGGACGTCCCTCACAACACGAAACCTTGACCCAGAAGATCGTAATATTGCCTGCAGACAAACGTCGGGCTCCGGGTTAGGTTTTTTGCAAGCGGCAGCCCCTCTCTTTGCCAAACAGCAAGGCGCTCGCCGGCCACTGCCAAAAACAGCAAGCCATTAGCTGCGCAGGGTAACGGGAAAGTGTTTTTCTAGCTGCGCCCTCACCTGGTTTTGCGCAGCTTCCACCTCGGCATCGGTGAGGGTGCGATCCGGAGCGCGGTACACCAGTCGGAAGGCGAGGCTGCGCTGCCCCGGCGGTACCCCTTGGCCGCGGTACTCGTCGAAAAGCTGTACCGACTGCAGCATAGGGCCTGCCGCCTGGCGGATTACTTTCTCGATGTCTGCCACCGACAGCTCCAGCGGCGCAAAGAAGGCGATATCCCGATCCGAGGCCGGAAAAGGCGAAAAGGGGGAAAATTGCACTAGGCCCCGCTTCTCCAGGCTGGCCAACAAGGGATCCAGATCCACCTCAAACCCATAGACCTCCTCCGGCAAATCCTTCTCCTGGCAAAGGCGGGGGTGCAACTGCCCAAATAGGCCAATGCGGGATCCCTCGATCCAGATGCCGGCCTGGCGACCGGGGTGCAACAGCGGCGATTGCACCTCGGGGGGATCGGGGCGAAACTCAGAAGTAAACCCCAGCCGCTCCAGCGCCGAGACCAAGAGCCCCTTAGCCTCAAACCAGTCCATGGGCCGGCTGTGGTGCCGCCAGTCATTGGGGTTGAGGTCCCCGCCCAGGATGCCGCCCAAGTGCTCCGCCTCCTGATAGGGCTCAGGGCTGGAGGGAGGGGCATAGGCAAAGACGTGGCCAATCTCAAAAGCCTGCAGCGGGCCGTTGCCCTGATCCCAGTTGAAGCGAAAAGCCTCCACCAAGCCCGGCAACAGCGCCTTGCGCACAGCGGAGTACTCGGGGGAAAGCGGATTGGCGATTTTGACCAAGGAGCTGTCCTCCTCTGCCGGACAGAGGGAGATGTGGTACACCTCCGTCAGGCCGATGCCCCGCATCACCTCGCGAATTTGCCGGGTCAAAGTTTCCCGTGCAGAGAGGGATCCCACCTGCGGCTCCGTGGGCAGGGTTTCCGAGAAGCGGTCGTAGCCGTAGAGACGGGCAAATTCCTCAATCAAGTCGATCTCCCGTTCGACATCCCGCAGGCGGTAGGGGGGAACAGAC
>NZ_JANSHG010000048.1:0-14861 GCF_047461555.1 Synechococcus sp. WC101 | reverse complement strand
TTGTCGGAACGGGTGCATGATTGCCCTCGTTGCGGGTCGTGGGACAGAGACTTGAACGCTGCTATCGAGATTTTGAAACGTGGACTCAGGGCGGTGGGACTGCCGCTCTCTGGCTGTGGAGGATCCTGGTTTACCAGTCCGTTGAAGCAGCAACTCCGAGAAGTGATTCTCGGAAGCTCCCGTCTACAGCCCGTCAGGGCTTAGCGGGAGAGGATGTCACGAGTTTGGAACCACGATAAGGCTCAATTAAGGCTAGGTTGAGATAGAGAATTCACCTTCAAAAAGCAGACATGACGGATCCCAAGTCGGCCTCTTTCCCCAACCAAAAGGCTTCTCCAACCACCTCCCAGTCCTCTCCGCCCCTTTGGCTAAGCCTAGCGCTGGGGATCACCACCGCTCCTGTTTTGTTGGGGCTGGTCTTGGCGGATCGCGCCGCCAAGTGGCTGCGATCCCTGAGCTGGGAGGATCCAGGCTGGTGGTTGGGGGAACGGCTGCCCAACCTAGATAGCGCTGCTCTCTGCGCCCAGCAGCAAGAGCGCAAAGATTCTGGGCCAGCGGAGAATCCCTAGCTCCTCGTCGCTTTCGTATCATAGGTAGAGCAAGCCGGTAGCAGGAGTGAGCATCCTTTGCGAAGATCGGTCAGGCCAGCGCAAGAGTTCACCTCCCCATTCTTGGGAGCGCTGTTTTGGCTGGGTGCGTTTTTCTTCACAGCCGTGTTGAGCGCCTGTTTGGGCTACCTCTTCGGCCAGCGCGCCCTGTCGGGGGTCTCCTCTCCCGTCACTACAGCCGGCAATGCTTCCTCCTCCCGTGGCGTTCGCGATCCCCGCACCGTGCCCCTCTTGAACGAGGCCGCGGTGATTGCAGCAGCGGAAGCGAGCCTGCGCCCACCCCCCACCCCCGCCCCTCTCTCCACTCCTACATCCGTTCCCGTGGCTAGACCTACCCCGACGCCCACCCCCCGCTTGTCTCCTGAGTTGGCGGCAGCCCCATCCCCCACCCCGCGGCCTGCTTCTCCCTCTCCCCAACCGCCGCGCCCCTCGCCGCCACCGGTGTTTACACCACCTCCCCCACCTCGGCAAGTGGCTGCCGGCGGGCAGGTTGCCATGCAGGTGCTCTCGGTTCGCCGCGAGGGAGGGCAGGTGGTTTTGAACGTGGCGATGCAGAACAATTCGGCGGAGACGGTGCGTTTTCTCTACAGCTTCCTGAACGTTACCGACGACACCGGACGGTCGATCAACGCCCTCACCCAAGGCCTGCCTGGGGAGCTGCCTCCCAACAGCCAAGTCTTCCAGGGAACTGTTCGCATCCCCGCCTCCAGCTTGGCCGGATCCCGGTCTTTGTCCTTGAGCCTGGCCGATTATCCCAGCCGCCGCCACCGAGTCGGGGTGAGCGGGATCCCGGTGCCGCAGTAGTCCCGTCTGGTGACTGCGGCCACGACTGATGCAAAGCGGAGTTGAGAAGCGGTGCCCAGCCCAACCTTTGAGCGCCCTGAGCAGATTCGGGAGCTATTCGACCGCATCGCCCCCCACTACGATGCCCTCAACCAAACCCTGAGCCTGGGCCTGCATCAGGTTTGGAAGCGCATGGCTGTGCGCTGGTCGGGCGCCGGCCCTGGCGGGCAGGTGTTGGATCTCTGCTGCGGCACCGGCGACCTGGCGCTGCAACTGGCCCGGCGGGTGGGACGAAGCGGACAGGTGGTCGGCCTGGATTTCTCCCCGGCCATGCTGGAGATTGCTCGGCGGCGCTCCCGTCTTTTCCCCGGCTACTCCCTAGAGTGGGTATTGGGAGATGCTTTGGCCTTGCCTTTTCCCAACGCCAGCTTTGATGCCGTTACAATGGGCTACGGTTTGCGCAACGTAACCGATATCCCTCAAGCGTTGCGGGAGATTTACCGGGTGCTCAAGCCCGGCTGTCGCGCCGCTCTCTTGGACTTTCATCGCCCCACAGGGATCCCTTTCCTTGCGGACTTCCAGCGCTGGTACCTGAACACCCAGGTCGTCGCCCGGGCGCAAGCTCTGGGATTGGCATCTGAATATGCCTACATCGATCCCAGTTTGGATGGTTTCCCATCTGGCCAAGAGCAGCAGCAAATGGCCTTGCAGGTAGGGTTTTCTGTTGCCAAGTTTTATCCCCTAGCCGGTGGCATGATGGGGGTGCTGGTGATTGGAAGATGATCCAAACGGCTTGTCCCCTTGCTCCTTAAAGAGGCAGCTTAGGATGCGGTTCCCCAGAAGGTGCAGCGGACTTCGCCAAGACGGTTTTGGCAGCTAGGGAGCAACGTAGCGATCTTGGGAGAGGCGCTCGTTACCGCGATAGACGCTTACCTGCAAATGCTGGGGATCCAGTCGCCGCTGCTCTACGCGGATGGGTGGAATGGCTGGAGCAGGGTGGGATCCCCGTCCCAGCACCGACACGATTAGAGTTTGGCCGCGGATCTGAAAGCGCAGGCGTACTGGCCAAGGGAAAGGATTGCGCAACCTGAGATCGGCCAAGCCGTACCAAACCGTGGCATCTAGCCCTGGCGGCACCGACTCCACCTGCCGGTAATGGGGGTGCCTTTCCACCACTTCCAGCCCCGCCAGCAGAGCCGCATTGTAAAGGCTGGAGGAGACTTGACAGATCCCGCCGCCAACCGAATCCAGGGTTTCGGCCACCATGAATACCGGCGCAGGCAGATAGCCCCGCTCCAGGGTGCGCGGCCCCACCACCTGGTTGAAAGAAAAAACCGCCCCCGGCTGAATGTAAACCCCATCCAGGCTTTGGACTGCTTGGCGGATGTTGTGGAGCTGTGGGAGAGTGCGCTCCTGTAAGGAAGTGGTGTATTGGCTCAGGGTGGTTGGGGTGGGATCCATCCACCACAAAGCCAGCAGGGCCAGGGCCAACCCCACCGATAAGGCCAATCCCCGCAGCGCTAGCTTTCCCCTCACTTCTCCTAGAACACCCTGGCTTTGAGAAGAACCTTGCCCTGGGGTTTGCGAGGGACGGCAGCGGCTTGGGCCGTAACCAGCACCTCTTGGGGGCGAGCGTCCTCTGGCAGCGGGCGCGGCGGACGTAAGGCGACAAGCGCGGATCCCTGGGCATCCACTTGAAAGTTGCCGCAGTGGAGGGTCTCGCCGTCCTCCAGCTTGAGCCAGAGATGGTAACGCTCCCCAGGGGCCGGTTGGGGCAGATCCCTCGCCGCCAAGACCACCTCCTGCCACTCTCCTGGGCGATAGAGGAGGTTAGCCGCTGCCGCCTCTCCCTGCAAATTGACCAGGCGGGATCCCGGCTGTTGCAGCAAATGGGCCAGCGCCTGCACCGATTCTAGGCGGGCCAGTTGGAGCGCCTGCCGCAGTCGCCAGTTGTCGAAAACCAGCAGGGCCAAAACCACTGCCGCCAACCCCCCCAGCCAGCGCCACTCAGCGGTGAGGCGACCGAACCCCAGAGAGGACAGGGCCGGCTGAAGAGGTGTCGGCACCTGCTCAATGCCCGCCTCTGCCATCACCTTGCCCCGCAAGCTGGCCGGCGGGATCACCCCCGGCAAGCCGTAGGGCAACAGGTGCAGGGTTTCTTGCAAAGCCTGCAATTCCGCCAGCAACCGTGGGTCTTGGGTTAGGCGTGCCTCTAGGGCGCTTGCCTGCTCAGGAGATAAATCCCCCAGCAGATAGCCGGCCAGTTCTTCCTGTTCTTCCGATGCAAGGGGCAAATGGGATGCAAACATGGCCAGGCCGACAACAGAACCTAACTCCAAACCTCAAGGAGCGCGCGCAGGGATCCCCGCAACTTGCAGAGGGCTTGGCGAGCGCGGGCTTTAACGGTTGCCGGCGGGATCCCCAGGTGTCGGGCAACGTCCGCCTGGCTCAGCCCCTGGTAGTAGATCAACTCTAGAACCTGCCGTTGGCTTTCCGGCAGTTGGCCGAGGGCCTCTTGTACGGCTTGCCGTCGCTCCTCGAGGGAGAGCTGCTCAAAGGGGGCCGGCGCCCTGTTCTCGGCGGCGAGCAGAGATTGCCAGTGCTTCAAAAGACGTTGAGAGCTGTCTTGGGAACGCAGACGGTCGATGGCACGCGAACGGGTCAACAGACAGAGAAAACTGCTCACCGATCCCCGCTGCGGATCATAGCTGGCTTTGCGCCACAGTTCGACAAACACCGCCTGAGTCAGATCTTCCGCCTCGGCCACATGGCCCAGGATCTGGAGGGCCAGCCCATAGACCAAGCCGGCATAGCGGTCGTAAAGCACCCCCAGCGCTGCCCCTTGCCTCTCTCGGATAGCCTCCATCAGTTCCCCATCGCTGCGAGAAGGCCAATCCCTTAGCGGAGGTTGCTCACCCATGTTGCGTCAGGCCCACTCTATAAAGCTACGGTCTTTCCAAGCGGCACCGAATAGCAGGAGGCTGGAATCGTCTCGCCTGGAGAAGTACTTGGCTTCTCGTCCATGCTATAGCTCTTCGTAAAATGGCAGGGGCAGACCGTTGTTCCGTCTTGCGAGGGGGGCTGTCTCCAGCGACTTGAAAAAGGCTCTGGCTCTCTTTAGCCGCGGCGGGCCGCCCACTCCAGCCCCCACAGGGCCGTGTTCACCAGCAAGGCCAAGGATCCCACGGCCAAAGATCCGGCCCAGATCTTGTCGTAGCGACCGGCCTGGGCAATGCCCTCAAAAAGCAGGGTGCCCAGCCCTCCCGCCCCAAACTTAGCCCCCACCGTGGCGATGGCAATGGCCACAATTGCCGCCAGCCGCAAGCCGGCCAGGGCAACCGGCAGCATGAGGGGCACCTGCACCTGCCACCACCGCTGCCAGAAGTTCATCCCCAAGCCCTTGGCCGCCTCCAGAATGGCAGGCTCCACCGAGCGCAGGCCCACGTAAAAATGGCGCACCAAGATCACCTGCGTGTAGAGCACCATCGCCACCACCACCGAGCGGGCATTGAGGCCAAAGTAGGGAACCAACAAGACGATTAGGGCCAGGCTGGGCACTGTGTACAGGATGCTGAGGATCCCCATCACCGGCAGGGCCAGCCAGCGCACCTGGTGCACCAGCAAAGCCAACGGCAGCGCCAGCACCAGGGCAATCCCCAAGGCTGTTGCCACCATCGCCAGGTGCTCTTGGGTAAGCTGCCACACCAGGCCGGGGTTGCTGAGAAGATAGCTCATGCGGATCCCCCCTCCAGCATGGCCAGATGGCGGATGTGATCCAGGGTAACGATGCCAATGGCCCGCCCGTCTTCCCACACTGTGAGAGCTGCTGCCCCCGTGCGCAACAGCAGCGACAAGGCCCGCCGCAGGGTTTCCTGGGGTTTCACCACCGCCCCCTCCTGGATCTGGTGGTTGTGCGGGATCCGCTCCATCGCCGTTTCCACCCGCAGCACGCTCAACTGACGCACCATGTCGTCTGCCCCCAGCAGCTCTCGGACAAAGGGGGTGGCCGGCTGGGTGAGCAGCCGCAAGGGAGTGTCGAACTGTACCACCCGCCCCTGCTGCATCACCAGGATGCGATCTGCCAGGCGCAGCGCCTCTTCCACGTCGTGGGAGACGAAGAGGATAGTCTTTTTTAGTTGCCGTTGCAGGTGTAGGATCTCGTCTTGCAGCTTGCCACGAGTGATGGCGTCGAGGGCACCAAAGGGCTCGTCCATCAACAGCAGATCCGGATCCCCGGCCAGCGCCCGCGCCAGCCCCACCCGCTGCTGTTGGCCGCCCGAGAGTTGAGCCGGGTAGCGACGTCGGTATTCTTGGGGGGGCAGGTTGACCAAGCTGAGCAGCTCGTCCACCCGCTCGCGGATGCGCTCCCTTGGCCAGCCCAAAAGTCGCGGCACCACCGCCACATTCTGGGCCACCGTCATGTGGGGAAACAGCCCCACCTGCTGGATGACATACCCGATGCGCTGGCGCAGCGCCGTCACCGGAAAGCGGCGGATATCCTGCCCATCCAGGCGAATCTGTCCTTGGGTGGGCTCCAGCAGCCGGTTCATCATTTTTAGAAGGGTGGTTTTGCCGCAGCCGGAAGGGCCGAGGATGACCACCAACTGGCCCGAGGCCACGGAAAAACTGCACTCCTCCACGGCCGGACGGGAATTGTGGGGAAAGCGCAGCGATACCCGCTCGAACTCAAGAGTGCTCACGCCAGGGCCTCGTGCAACGGGCTACTCTTTCAAGATGCCGGCCTCCACCAAGAAGGCTCTCGCCACCTCTGCCGGCTCCCTGCGCTTGCCGCTTACCTCGTAGTTCAGCCGCTGCATCACCTCGTCCGTCAACAGGGGGGAAAGGGCGTTCAAAGCGGTGGCGATGCCGGGGTTGGCTTCCAGGGTATCTTTGCGCACTACCGGCGCCACCTGGTAAGGGGGGAAAAGCTGCTTGTCGTCCTTGAGCACCACCAGGTCAAAGGCGGCAATTTCCCCATCGGTGCCAAAGGCCACCGCCACATCCGCCTCCCCATTGACCAAGCCCTGGTAGCGCAGGCCGGGATCCACCGCCTTGTAGGCCTTGAGGCGAAAGTTGCCGTAGACTGCTTGCAGCCCCGGCAGGCCATCTTCGCGGGCCTGGAACTCCGGCGGCCCGATCATCACCAGCTCGCTCGCTCTGGCCACCATGTCTGAGATGGTAGCGATGCCCAACTCTGCCGCTCTGGCGCGGGTCATGGCCAGGGCCTGGGTGTTGTTCATGGGGGCCGGATCCAGCCAAATCAGTTGGAACTGACGCTCGTACTCGCGGGCCACCGTCGCGTATACCTGGGCCGGGTCGCTGCTGGTGGGCAGCTTGAGCACCGTCAGCAGACCGGTGCCGGTGTACTCCGGGTAGAGATCGATCTCGCCGCTCAACAGGCCGGCATGGGCCACCGGCGTTCCCCCCAAGTTGAGCTTGCGCTCCACCGCCAACCCCGCCGCCTCCAGGGCCAAGGCGTACATTTCCCCCAAGATAAACTGCTCGGTGAAGTCCTTAGAGCCAACGACAATCGGCTTGCCAAAGCCCGCTTGAGGGGCGAGAACAAGGGCTGCCAGCCCCGACAGGGCCAGCAGAGCCAGGCGACGGGTGGTTTTCAGCATAGGCAAGGTGAGAAGGGATCCCCAACTCAAGACAAGCGGCCCCGCCGAGAGCGTTCCGGCCTGGGCCAGGAAGTTTCGACTGTTAGGCCACCATTAAACCATTAATTTCCCTGAGCTGGAACTGCCAACCCTCACCCCCAGCAATATCCCCTTAGCTTCTGCCGGAGGCCGGGAAGGAGCCGGTAACGGCCCGGATCTTCTGCCGCCGCCCAGCTCGCTCGATCTCCAGCTCCAGGGTGCTGCCCACCTCGGTGCGCTCTACCTCTTGTTGTACTTGGTCGGCGGTGGTGACGGCGCGACCATTGATGGCGAGAATGATGTCTCCGGCGCGCAGGCCCGCCCGCTCTGCCGGGGATCCCTGGATCACCTCGCCGATGAGCACCCCCTGATCCACCGTCACGAAGATGCGGCTGTTGGGATCCTGGTTGAGGCGCTCCTTCAGGTCGGGGGTGAGGGTGAGCATACGAATGCCCAGGTAGGGGTGATCCACCTTGCCGCGGGCGATCAACTGGTTGGCCACCCGCTGGGCCGTCTCGATGGGAATGGCAAAGCCCAGCCCCTGCGCCCCTTGGATGATGGCCGTGTTGACCCCGATCACCTCCCCTTGGGCGTTGAGCAGGGGGCCGCCGGAGTTGCCGGGGTTGATGGCCGCATCCGTCTGGATAAAGGACACCCGCTTGTCGGGCACGCGGATCTCGCCGCTGGAGCGGCCCAAAGCGCTGATGATCCCGGCGGTTACGGTGTTGTCCAGCCCCAGCGGATTGCCGATGGCGATGGCCCACTGGCCCGGCTCGAGGAGCTCGGAGCGACCCAGCTTCACCGTCGGCAGGTTCTGGGCCTCGATCTTCACCACGGCGATATCCGTCACCGGATCGGTGCCGATTACCTTGCCGTCAAAGCTGCGGGTATCCTTGAGCGTCACCGTCACCTTGTCGGATCCCTCGACCACGTGGGCATTGGTGATGATCTGGCCATCCGGGCTGATGATGAAGCCGGAGCCGGTGCCCTGCTGTCGTCGCTGCCGCGGAATGGGGGGGATCACCTGGCCAAAGAAGTCCCGGAAAAAGGGATCGCTGAAAAACTCCTCTGGGAAGGCGCCCGGGACGCTCACCGTCCGCTCGGAATCGATGCGCACCACCGCCGGCCCCACCCTTTGCGCCACCTCGGCAATAAAATTCAGGTTCAGTTGGGGCGGGGTTGCCGTCGTTTGGGCAGATACCCCCTTGCCTCCCACCAGAGCCGCTCCCAGCCCAATGCCCAAGAGCACCAGCAGCACCGGCGAGAGAAGAGACTTGAGAACGGCAAAAGGCTTAAAAAGAGAACGAACTCCGTCCTGCTGAGGCGAACGGGCAGGTTGAGCAGAAGCTTCTGAACGGGGAGAAGGCTGGCCCGGCATGGATGTGCTGCGCTGCATAGCTACAGAAGAATAGGGGTTGGAATCGGAAGAATACCTTGGCCCTCACACGAGGGGCGAAACCTAGGGCATGACAGACTCCCGCCACTCAACCTTGTTGAGTAAACACAACTTGGCTAGAGGACGAACTTCTCGCTTCGTCGGGGAGCCATTGCAAGAACCCTCTGCGTTCGGCTGTGCCGTGCCTTAGGCATGCAGACACGGAATGCCCTACCGCGTAGTTGTATTAGATTCCGGCAACGCCGTTTTATACAACCAGCTCTGTTTTATCATTACCAGCCTGCGACTGGCGCGGGGGTATCTACCCCCCGAACCCCCACGAGCTAATCTAGCATGGACACTAGGGAGCCCAAGACGGGCGGCGATGGCGCTTTTCCGTACTTCTACCTGGGTTGAAGAGTAGCGGAATCTGCTCGCCTAGAGTAGCCCGTCCTACATCCAACTGGCTTTGATGGGGATAAAGGCCAGACGAGGCTTTTGTTCCCAGCTTTGGCCAGCTTACAGCTAACGTAGAAGTGGTAGATCGGGGGTAAGACCATGACCAACCCAGCCCGTCGTCTGTTGGCTCCTCTGCTCGGTGGGTTTCTCTGGCTACCGGCGGCCAGCCCGGTTTTGGCGCAAATGGGGCCCTTGCCACCACCGCCCCCCGGCGAGGGATGGCGCCCTGTGAATCCTCGCCCCCTTCCCCCTGGCCCTCAACCCCTGCAACCTGGCCAGCCCTTTCAACTGCAAACCACGTTGCTATTGCGCTCTGGGGATCTGATCCAGGCGGTGCATCGCTCTCCAGAAACCCTCTTGATTGCCCCTGGGGAAACCCGTGCCGTCAGCCTTAGCTTGGATACTCCTCTGCGGGACATCTACGGCAACACGGTCGTCCCGGCGGGGGCCGTTTTGGAAGGCCAATTTCAGCCGGTGAGCGGCGGCACTCAGTTTGTCTCGAGAGCTTTGATTTTCAACGGCCAATCCTATCCTCTCTACGCCCAAAGCCAGGTGATCCCGCTGCGCAAGGATCCCCGCCACACTTCTGCAGAGGCAGTTGTGCAGGATGCCCTGATCGGGGCGGCGGCAGGGGCGATCTTGGGCGGCCTGTTTGGCGACCGGGTGATCTCGACGGAGAAGGTGCTGGGCGGAGCGGCAGCGGGGGCTGTAATCGGCAATGTGACGGCGCCAGAGGTGGCGGTGATCGATCCCAACGCCAACTTGACCCTGACGGTCACTCAGGACTTTCAGCCCTATCTGCCCTAGCGACACCTGAAAAGCAAAACTTAACTCCCCAGCGCCGACCGCCATCCCTTGCCACACTGCCCATCCTCAAGCTGTTGACCACTCCGAAAAGCTGAGCAGGGGTTGGTCAATCTGCGGCTGCCTGGGGCTACTCCGGCCAGACCATCGGGGGCTGTTTTACGCTTAACCAACCTCCCCCTTGGCGGGAAGGGAGTGCTCCTTTCCTGGGAGACATTTTAAGAAGTGTGAAGATCTGAGATGGCAGACGGCAAGCATGTCGGAAAATAGCTTGCGGGTATGCTCGCCATACTCTTTAAAAAATTGACTTGAGGATGGATGTCCATGAGTGTTGTCACGAAATCGATTGTGAATGCGGATGCAGAGGCCCGCTACCTCAGCCCGGGGGAGCTGGATCGGATCAAGTCCTTTGTTACCTCCGGCGAGAAGCGGCTGCGCATCGCTCAAGTCTTGACCGAGTCTCGTGAGCGCATCGTCAAGCAAGCTGCCGATCAACTCTTCCAGAAGCGTCCTGACATCGTCTCCCCAGGTGGCAATGCTTACGGAGAGGAGATGACGGCAACTTGCCTGCGGGATATGGACTACTACCTGCGCCTCATCACCTATGGGATCGTTGCTGGCGATGTCACCCCGATCGAGGAGATCGGCTTGGTGGGGGTGCGGGAGATGTACAACTCTTTGGGCACGCCTATTCCGGCGGTGGCCGAGAGCATCCGCCAAATGAAGCAGGTGGCCATGGGTCTGTTGTCTCCTGAGGACGCGGCTGAGGCCGGCTACTACTTTGACTTTGTGGTGGGGGCAATGAGTTAATCCCTCATTGTTCTGACCGCGCAACTGTTTAACGTTCATTAGAGATTTAGGAAGCTCATCATGCAAGACGCAATTACCGCTGTGATCAATAGCTACGACGTCCAGGGCAAGTATCTCGACAGCTCGGCCATGGAGAAGTTAAAGGCTTTCTTCGCCACGGGCGAGCTGCGGGTGCGGGCAGCTGCTACCATCGCGGCCAACGCCTCCACCATTGTCAAAGATGCGGCGGCCAAGGCGTTGCTCTACTCCGATCTCACCCGTCCCGGTGGCAACATGTACACCACCCGTCGCTATGCTGCTTGCATCCGCGACATGGACTACTACCTGCGCTACGCCACCTACGCCATGCTGGCCGGGGATCCCTCCATCCTCGACGAGCGGGTGTTGAACGGGCTCAAGGAGACCTACAATTCGCTGGGGGTGCCGATTGGAGCCACCATTCAGGCCATCCAAGCCATGAAAGAAGTGACCGCCGCCCTGGTGGGGCCTGAAGCTGGCAAGGAAATGGGTGTGTACTTCGACTACATCTGCTCCGGCCTGAGCTAAGGTTCATTGTCTAGCGAGCATGACAGGCGATTTGCCGCAGGGATCTGGTGTGCTAACTGGGGTACGCGAGCTTTCTGAGGTGAGTCGCCTGTTTTGTTGGTCAAGCCAGTTCATTTTGCTGTCAGCAGGGATCCTTTATCATGCGCATGTTTAAGATCACGGCCTGTGTGCCCAGCCAAACCCGCATTCGCACCCAGCGGGAGCTGCAAAATACCTACTTCACGAAGCTGGTGCCCTACGACAACTGGTTTCGGGAGCAGCAGCGTATCCAAAAGTCGGGTGGCCGCATCCTGAAGGTGGAGCTGGTCGCCGGCAAGCCTGGGATAGACGTAGGACTGCTGTAGTTCCCCTGCCTGTTCGCTGTTTCTCCTCCGATCCTGAGAATACCCCCAGCCAGATCCGACATGCCCAGCCTCAGGAGGCTTGCCCTTGAAGTTGGGCTAGCGGATCTGATTTTTTAGGGGGGGTGAGGAGCTATGTTGTCTGACGTGCCAATCCGACCTGAGCCGATCATCGTTGCCCGCGACCTGAGCAAGGTTTACCCGGTAGCCATTAAGGAAGCGGGAGTGATCGGTACATTGCGCCACTTTTTTCGCCGTACCTATCACTACATCCCAGCGGTGCAATCGATGAGCTTCCAGATTCAGCCGGGGGAGGTGGTGGGTTTTTTGGGGCCGAACGGGGCAGGCAAGACCACTACCCTCAAAATGCTGGCGGGTCTCATCTATCCTTCCGGGGGCACGCTGCAGGTGGTCGGCCATGTGCCCTACCGGCGGGAGCGGGCTTTTCTGCAGCAGATTACCCTGGTGATGGGGCAGAAGCAACAGCTTATCTGGGATCTGCCAGCAATGGACTCCCTGCGGATTAACGCCGCCGTTTATGAGATCCCGGAAAAGGAGTTTCGGGAGCGGGTGGGGGAGTTGGCGGAGCTCCTCGACCTGCAGGGCAAGCTGAAGCAGCCGGTGCGCAAGCTTTCTCTGGGGGAGCGGATGAAGGCGGAACTGCTGGCGGCCCTGATCCACCGGCCGCAGATCTTGTTCTTAGATGAGCCGACCTTGGGGTTGGATGTCAACGCTCAGGCCGCCGTGCGGCAATTTCTGCGGGATTACAACCGCCGCTACGGGGCGACAGTCTTGTTGACCAGCCACTACATGGCCGACATTACGGCGCTCTGTGAACGGGTGCTGGTGATCAGCGCCGGGCAACTCATTTACGATGGCGGCCTCGAGGAGCTGCGGCAGCGCTTTGCCCCCTATCGCGAGGTGAAGCTGGAATTGGCCCGCCCCTGCCCCCTCGCCCAATTGCAAGTCTATGGAGAGCTGCGCAGCGAGGGGGATCCCGGCAGCGGCTGTGAGGTGCGGCTGTGGGTGCGGCGGGAACACCTCACCCAAACGGTTGCCCAGCTCCTGGCAGATCTGGAGGTGCTGGACTTGACGGTAACAGACCCGCCGATTGAGGAAGTAATCAGGCGGGTGTTTGCGGAAGGGATCCCTGCGGCCGGGTCCTAGAGGGGCGCTCCTGTCGGTAGCCCATCAGATCTTCTGGGTGGCGGCCTGCCGTTGCTCAGCCGTCGAGCGGGCTGCGTGCAGAGCGGCGTAAAGCTTATTGAGGGCGTTCATGTAGGCTTGGGCCGAGGCGACGATGATGTCCGTATTCGCGGCGTGGCCAGAGAAGACGCGATCCTCGTGGCGCAGGCGGATGGTGACTTCCCCCATGGCGTCGATGCCGGCGGTAACCGACTGGACGGAAAACTCGATCAACTTGTTGGGGATGTTGACGATGCGGTTGATGGCTTTGTACACCGCGTCCACCGGGCCTGTGCCCACGGCGGCGTCCACCCGCTCTTCGCCCTCAGGGGTGATCAGGCGCACCGTGGCCGTGGGGGTCTCGTGGTTGCCGCACACCACTTGCACGTGCTCCAGACGGTAGAGATCGGGCACGGGGCGGGTCTCATCGTTGACGATTGCCTCCAGATCCAGGTCGGTGATCTCCTTCTTCTTGTCTGCCAGCTCTTTGAAGCGCAGGAAGGCTTTGTTCAGATCCTGCTCTGAGAGCTCGAAGCCCAACTCCCGGAGGCGGGTACGGAAGGCGTTGCGGCCCGAGTGTTTGCCCAGCACCAGCGTGCTCGATTGCAGGCCGATGGTCTGAGCGTCCATAATCTCGTAGGTCTGGCGGTTCTTGAGCATGCCGTCCTGGTGGATGCCCGATTCGTGGGCAAAGGCGTTGGCACCAACAATGGCCTTGTTGGGCTGAACCAACATGCCGGTGAGGTTGGAGACTAGGCGGGAGGTGCGGTAGATCTCCTGGGTTTTGATGTGGGTGAGGGGTTTTTCCGAGTCGACCGGCAGGCCAAAGTAGGGGTTGAAGTAGCTGCGGCGCACATGCAGGGCCATCACCAACTCTTCCAGCGCCGCGTTGCCGGCCCGCTCGCCGATGCCGTTGATGGTCACTTCCACTTGCCGCGCCCCCTGCTTGATGGCCTCCAGAAAGTTGGCCACCGAGACCCCCAGGTCGTCGTGGCCGTGGACGGAGATGATGGCCTGCTTGATGTTGGGCACATTCTCGCGGATGCCCTTGATCAGTTGGCCGAATTCTTCCGGCATGCTGTAGCCGACGGTGTCGGGGATGTTGATGGTTTTGGCTCCCGCCCGAATGGCTGCCTCGATCACCTGGTAGAGAAACTCCGGATCGGAACGGGTGGCGTCCATCATGGAGAACTCCACATCGTCCACGAAGGACTTGGCGTAGGCCACCATCTCCTCGGCAATTTGCAGCACTTCGGCGCGGGTCTTGCGCAACTGGTACTTGAGGTGAATGTCGGAGGTGGAGATAAAGGTGTGGATGCGGGGCTTGGCGGCGGGCTTGAGGGCTTCGGCTGCCGCTTCGATGTCGGCCTTGAGGGCGCGGGCCAGGCTGCAAATCACAGGGCCATCGGGGGTGCCCACCTGTTCGGCCACCTTCTGCACCGCCTCGAAGTCCCCGGGGCTGGCATAGGCAAACCCAGCTTCAATGATATCGACCCCCAGCCGGGCCAGTTGCCGGGCGATGGCCAGCTTTTCTTCGGTGTTGAGGGTGGCGCCGGGGCACTGCTCCCCGTCGCGCAGGGTGGTGTCGAAAATGAGCACGTGATCCAGGGCTTGGCCATCAAATGTGGAAACCGCCGCAGCATCCATAATCTTTGTCGGACAACGAGACAGTGTTCTTTATTTTGACATCTTATTCTGGCACTGCTGGATAGGGTTTTGGATCGGGTTTGGAAGAGAGCTGGCGGGCTTCTGTCGGAGCGGCTGTAGGTCTTGCCATCTTTCTCTCAGGGGCAGAAGAGGTTGTGGGAAGGCGGATCCCGAAGGCGCAAGCGAGCAGGTGTTCGTATTCTTTCTCGTCCTTGAGCAGGCGTTCCCGGCGGCCTTCTGGGGTAGTTTCGATCCATTTAAAAACGGAGCCATTGGCGGAGGCGGTGAGGGTGATCCGTCCGCTGGGGGTGGCCAGGCTGCACAGGCGCAGGCGGGTCAACCTGGATGCCGGCGACGTTTGGTGGAAGCGGCACATGGGCTCGAACTCCTGCAGTTGACGCGGGATCCGATCCAGCAGGAAGAGGGTTTTCCAGGTGCGATCCGGTCGTTCCTGTTGAACCCGCCAGTAGCGTGCGGGAGCTGCGGGCCAGGGGATGAGGCGGTAGCGCCCTTCCGCCTGGGCTTGGATGCCGGGATCCCCCAGCCGCAACGGCTCCCGAAAGGCATCTCCATAGCCCACATCCACCAGCCATCAGAACCTCCGGGGTACTCCCGCCACAGCGCAGCTTGGCGGGATGGGGGATAGGCGGTGAGACGAAGGGGT